>CALJDK010000072.1 GCA_938023735.1 uncultured Acidimicrobiales bacterium | reverse complement strand
GCTTCTTGAAGCGCCGGGCCGTCGCCGAAGTAGTGATCGGCAACGTGCAGCGTTGAGTAGCCAAGGGTTTCTGCCTTGCGGGCCGTTTCGGTCCACTCGGTTGCCGATTCGGGCTTGAAGGCTTGTACGCCGAAGCGAAAGGGATGGGGTGACATCAGGACTCAGTTCCGTCGATCGAGATCACGGTTACCTGACCCGTTGCGCCATCGACCTCGATAGTGGCGCCGTCGGGGATCTTGGAGGTGGCGTCTTCGACCGACACCACACACGGCAGGCCAAGCTCGCGGCTCACGATGATGGCGTGGCTGATCTGTCCGCCAACGTTTACAACCACACCACCCGACGCCAGGAACAACGGCGTCCACGCAGGGTCGGTGACCGGGGCGATCATGATGTCGCCCGCCTCGAGGGCTGATGGATCGCTCGGGTCGAGGATGACCCGGGCGGTTCCTCGAACGGTGCCGGGGCATCCGGGCACACCTTGGAGCACGTCGCCTGCGGTAGCGGTGGCAACATCGGCAGCACCCTTCTGCGGCCATTCGCCGAGCGGGGGAACGTGGCCGTCCTTGATGAAGAAGGGGGGCTCGAGATCCCACAGCTTCTGCCAGGTCGTATAGCGGTCGGCAAGGGTCTGGGTGAACGAACCCGGGTCGGCGATGAAGGGCTCAATCTCGGCGTCGAGCAGCATCCAGATATGTTCGGCCTGGCCGATGTTGCCAGCCTCGGTATGGCGCCGTCCAAGCTCGCGGAACGCCATGCGTCCCTCGTGAACGGCCCGCACGATGTTGGTTTTGGTGCGCTCGCGAAACTTGAGCTGGTTGGTGGCGACGATGGCGGCCTCGTAGGTGCCGGCTAGTTCGTCGTCGCCAAACTCGGCGACCTTGGCCCGCACCTCTTCGATGAGCGCAAGTCGTTCGTCGGCGCGGGCCTTGTTGCGGTTGGTTGGCGATTCGTCGTCGGCTTGCGTGCGAGCTCGTTCGAGAACTGCCAGGGCCATCTCGGGTTTGGTTTCCCAGGTGTCCGAGCTCATCTCCCATTCGTTGGGTCCGCGGGATCCAAAGTCGGTGATGAAGGTCGACCAATCGGCCAGGAAGGTTTTGGCATCGTCAGAGTCCGAGGCGGCGAGCCGGTCGAGGAGGCCATCGACACCAGCGTCGAACGCAGCGGTGAGCTCGTCGCTGGCGTTGACGTTTCGGGAGAGGTCCCAGAGCCGGTAGCCAGGTTCGGCCGAGTCGACGTCGCCGATTCCAGCGACGAGTTTCATCGGCACGGTCGGGTCGCCAATGGCCTCACCGATGGCAAACAGAATTCCGGGCGCAACGCCGGAGCCGCTCGAGGGGATGGCGTGGCTCTCGAACAGCTTCTGCAGCATTGGCTGGGTAGACCGGGCGTGGGCGACGAGTTCGGCATCTGAAAGTGCTGCCAGATCGGGGCGGGCGGCTCGCAGTGCGATGGTTTCGACCTTTTCTTGGTCGATTTCGGGCCACTCCGAAGTAGTCATCAACCAGCCGAGGTGTGCGCCGATGTTCTCCATGAGGTCGGGGCGTTCGTCGAGCGGGTGCGGCACGTATTGGGGTACATCTGGGTGTCCGCCAAAGAAGGCCAAGTCGAGTTGTTCGATGGTTACCGCTGGGCTGCGCACACCTTGCATGCGCACGTTGGCCAGATTGATGTACATATACCCGCCGAAGAACCCGACCGTTTCGGGAAGGTCGGGGTCGAACTCGTCGAGGCTGTAATTGCCCGAGCGCACGTAGCCGTCGCGCCATCCTTTGACGATTGCGTTGTCCCAGGAGAACTGTTGGCCGAGAGGACTGGCGGGTGTTGGGAGCACTTCACCCGCATTTGCCCGGGTGTAATGCGGCCAGCGTTCGCTTGCCGGCCAGTCGGTAATCCAACGGTCTTCCATGAGTCTCTCCCCAAGCTTGGTGTGCTGCGTGATGTTGTTTCGGTAGTCCTCGCCGTGGTGTGAGAAACTAACCGAGCGATTAGTTCTTGTCAGAACCAGGACTACAGGGGAGCGGCCATGAGCCCAAACGTCGAAACCAAACATTCTTTTTGCCGGGTGTGCCATGCCGCATGCCCTATCGAGGTTGATGTCGAGACCACCGATGGTGTGGAACGCGTGACCGCAATCCGTGGCGTGCAAGACGACCCGTTGTTCGAGGGGTACACCTGCATCAAGGGTCGCCAGCTTCCCGATCAGATGCATCACCCCGATCGGCTCCGCACTGCGTTCAAACGGGTGGAAGGCGGGCACCTTGAAGAGGTTGCGTCGTCGGATGCGCTCGATGAGATCGCCGAAAAGCTTGCCGCAATCATCGACGAGCATGGTCCGCAGGCGGTTGCCAGCTACACCGGCACCGGCGGCTACCAGAACTGCGTGGCACTCGAGGCTGCTCGGGCGTTTCACAAAGGCATTGGGTCTCGGTCGGTCTACACCTCGGTCACCATCGACCAGCCCGCAAAAAGCATGGTTCCTGCCCTTATTGGTTGGTGGGAGGGTGGCTGGGACAACTTCCGTGACGCCGACATCTCGATGGCCATTGGTTACAACCCCATGGTCTCCAGCTATGCCGCTGCTGGTGGCCTGCAGGGAACCAACCCGTTCGTGACCATGCGTCGAGCCAAAGAGCGCGGCATGAAACTCATTGTGGTTGACCCCCGCAAGACCGAGCTGGCCTCGTTTGCTGACATTCATCTTCAGGTGAAACCCGGCGAAGACCCGGCCCTTCTGTCGGCGATGATCAAGGTGATCCTCGACGAGGAACTGCACGACATCGAGTTTTGCGAAGATTGGGTCGATGGCATTGAGTTGCTGTCGAAGACCGTGGCTCCGTACACACCCGAGTACGCCGCCGAGCGTTGTGAGGTAGACGCCGACGACATCGTGGCCGCGGCTCGTATGTTTGCTGGCGGAACCTGCGGCACCGCTGGCGCGGGCACCGGCCCCAACATGGCGCCCAACTCGCTGCTCACCGAATACCTCACCATTGCCCTCAACGCACTTTGCGGACGGGTGAACCGTGAAGGCGACCAGGTTGAGTCGGGCACCCTCCTGTATCCCGATACGCCCAAGCGGGCGCAGGCTATTCCGCCGATGGAGATCCGTACCGGCCCTGAGCATCGTTTCCGCAACCTTCGTGGCTACCGGGGCGAAATGTTGTGCACCGTGTTGGCCGAAGAGATCCTTGAACCCGGCAAAGGCCAGGTCCGGGCGCTCATCGTCAACGGCGGAAACCCGGCGGTTGCGTTTCCCGACCAAGAGCTCACCATGCGGGCATTGCGAGATCTGGACCTTCTGGTTGTAGTTGACCATCGCATGACTGCCACGGCGGTAGAGGCCGACTATGTCATTGCGCCAACGCTGTCGCTGGAGAGGGCCGACGTGCCGCACCTGATGGACCGCTGGCTCACCCAGCCCTACACGCACTACACCGAGGCATCGATTGCGCCCGAGGGTGATGTGTTGAATGAGTGGCAGGTGTTCTACGGACTCACCCGCCGTCTCGGTGTGAAAATGCCGATGGCCGGCGGCGATGTCGCCGAACTCGATAACCCGACCGACCAGGACGTCATCGACTACGCCTACGCCAACGCCCGGATTTCGATGGACGACTACCGGGCCGCTCCTCGCACGATTCACCCCGAACGGTCCTATGTGGTCGAGGCGGCTGATCCGGAATGCACGGCGAAGTTTGATGTGGGCAACGAGTCGATGATGACCAAGCTCGCCGAAGCACGCAGTCAGCAGACCAGCGCCGAACTCATCGAAGGTTACGTGGCTGGCGAGTACCCGTTCCGCCTGGTGAGCCGGCGGTTGAAGACGGTGCTCAACTCGCTTGGATCTGAGCTGCCTGGTTTGGCGGCAAAGGGCGGCACCACGAATCCGGCGTTCATGAACCCCGACGATCTCGACGAGTTGGGATTGGTCGATGGCGACCTCATCGAGATCTCCTCGACCGTCGGCGTGATCAATGGGGTGTGCGAGAGCGCGCCCGATGTGAAACGAGGCGTTATTTCGATGGCCCATTCGTGGGGCGATGCATCGATGGAAGACGACAAGGTGCGCGACATTGGCGTACCCACCAGCCGCCTCACCAGCACCACCGCCTGCTACGACGAGTACACGGGCATGGCGGTGCTGAGCGCTATCCCGGTAAAGGTGCGGCGCAGTCAACTTGTCGATGCCTAAGCGTCGACCACAAAACAGGCGGGAATGATTGAACCACCGCCTCATGAGAACAGCACCGGATCGGGACCTCGACTGGGGTTGCCGATGGTGAATTCGGGTTCTTCGTCGGCTGTCCATGGAGCGGTTTCGGGCTGAGAGCGGGGCGTGCTGGACTTCGGACTCTTCTCGTCCGAAGATGTCGCGGACCCTTTCGGTCTGGTTGCGGGGTCCGGTGACCTGCGGCCGCCGGCGTCGTCGTCGCTCGAAGCGGCAAAGACCGACGAGTAACCGTTGCCACGCAGAACCGTGTCGGCGGGTGGTCGTGGATGGGCAACCGTGGTCGTTGCGATGACTGTGCCGTCGGTAGCCAGAAGGCTAAGGGTGCCGTTGGCTGTTTGGGCGATGGAGTATCCGATGTCGTGTACTTGGTGATGGTGGTGGTTGCAGAGCGGCCCGAGGTTCCAGAGGTCGGATGGGCCGAGGTCGGTCCAGTGCCAGAAGTGGTGAATTTGGCACCAATCGAATGGCGTGGAGCAGAACATGCAGCCGCCGTACATTTTGGCGAGTGCCCGTCGTTGAGCTCGGCTGGCGGTGCGGTTTTGGCGTCCGACGTCGAGGGGTTCGCCGTCGCCGGAGAACACCATTGGCATGACACCTGCGTCGCAGGCAAGGCGTCGGAGGGTGCGGGCCCCAATGGGGGTACCGTCGGCGAAGTGTCCGCAGGCGGCGCCGGTAGCTTCGGCGACCCGGTCGGCGAGTTTGTGCGCGTCGGCAAACAAGACCATGGCGGTCCTGGAGGCGGGAGGCTTCGGGGTGGGAAGCTTGGTAGCGGGAGCTTGACGCGCTGGTTCGTTAGCCTGCGAACCGGACGCGGAGTCGGCTGAATCTGGGTCGGGACCGCTGCTGCCGACGCTGCTGGGCCGGAGGTGGGCAGGCGTTCTGCCAAGGAGCGTGTGGATGAGGGCTTGGGCTCGAAGCCATTTGGCTTTGTCGGGGACGCCATCGGGAATTTGAAGCTGGTTGTCTTGATGGGCGTGAAAGAGCGAGCTGGTGAGGTCGTCGAAGTACTTGCGGATGAGGTTGCCGGTTTCGGG
>CALJDK010000071.1 GCA_938023735.1 uncultured Acidimicrobiales bacterium | reverse complement strand
AAGTGGGCTCCTCCTCCGCCGAAGGCAACATGTGGTGGCGCTGCCGGACGGTCGACTCGGAACTCGTAGGGCTTTGGGTACTGGGTCTCGTCAAAGTTGGCCGACGAGTACCACATGACCACCTTGTCGCCGGCGGCCAGGTCGGTGCCGGCCAGGGTGGTGGGCGCAGTTACCGTGCGCCGAAAATACAGAATCGCCGACGAGTAGCGAATGACCTCATCGGCAATTGCCGACAGGAGCGATCGATCGGCACGAACCGCTTCAAATGCTCCGGGAAACTGCGCCATGTGCATGGCCAGGTGCGCCATCGACGAGCGAGTGGTTTCGTTCCCGGCAAAGATCATCAGGCGAAAGAAGTTGGCAAACTCGTCGCGGGTTAACCGTTCGCCGTCAATCTCGGCCTCGAGCAACTTGGTGATGAGATCATCACCCGGATCATCTGTGCGAAGATCGGCCAGTTGCGCGGCGTATTCGCTCATCGCCCACGCCGCCGGACTGTTGAAGGGCAGCAACCGGAGGTCGGTGGTGTTGCCATAGGCGTCGGGCGGCAGCGGTTCGCCCCCCGTACCCGCCACCAGGTGATCGGTGAGACTGATGAGATAGTCGTGGTCCTGTTCGGGTACGCCCATGAGATCGCAGATCACACCAATAGGAACGGGCTTGGCCACCAGGTCGACCCAGTTGCCACCGCCCGCTGCTTCGAGAGCGTCGAGGCAAGCGGTAACTCGGCGCCGAATGGCAGGTTGGTAGTCCTGCACATGCCGAGGCGTGAAGGCCGAGCTGATGATGCGCCGTAACCGGGTGTGCACGGGCGGATCCATATCGATCATCGATGCCCGAGCCTCGAGCGCATCATCGTCGATGTCGTAGATCTGAATATGGCCCACGCCCGACGAGTACGTACTGGTATCGCGCGACACGGTAACCAGATCGTCGTGACGAGTGACCGACCAGAACCCTGCGGTATCGCCGTCGGCCGGACTCCACGTAAGACCGGGTTGGGCACGCATTTCTGCGAACACCTCATGCGGAATGCCGTGATCGAACACATCGGCATGATGCAGATTGACCGGTGCGACGGGGGCGGACATGTGGCCGGTTACCTCTAGCCGATCACAAAGGGATCGCGGGTTGCACCTTCAAGCTCAACCCACACCGTCTTGGTTTGGAGAAACGCATCGAGGGCTTCGAGACCATTGTCTTTGCCGTACCCGCTCTGCTTGAAGCCTCCGAACGGCGCCATATAGCTCACGTTCCGGTAGGTGTTGATCCACACGGTGCCCACGTTGAGGCTGCGCGCCATGCGGTGGCCCCGACGGATGTCGTTGGTCCACACCCCCGCCGCCAATCCGTAGTCGGAGTCGTTGGCGAGTTTCACCACTTCGTCCTCGTCGGTGAAGCTCATGATGGCCAGCACCGGCCCAAATACCTCTTCGCGGACGATCGAGCACTCGTTGTCGACGTCGGTGATGATGGTCGGCCGAACGAACCGGCCACCCAAGTCGGGGTCGACCACGCCTCCGGCCGCCACGGTGCCGCCTTCGTTCCGGGCGTCGTCGATCATCGCGAGAATGCGGTCGCGCTGGTCGTCGGATGCTGCTGGGCCCATTTCGGTAGCCACGTCGCTGGGGTCGCCCAGCACCAACTCGCCGGCACGAGCGACGAGTCGGCCCACAACATCGTCGACGATGTCAGCGTGGATGTAGGCCCGCGACCCGGCCACGCAGGTTTGTCCGCTGGCGGCAAAGATGCCCGCCAACAAACCGTTGGTAGCCGCTTCGATATCGGCATCGGCGAAGAGAATCTGCGGCGACTTGCCACCCAGTTCAAGCACCGCCGGGGTGAGATTTTCGGCTGCGGCCCGCGCCACATGTTTGGCGGTTGGACCGCCGCCGGTGAAGGTGAGCTTGTCGATACCCGGATGCGAACTGATTGCCGCACCAACTCCCGCACCGCCGGTAACGACGTTGATGACCCCAGGCGGGAATCCAACCTCGGCCGCCCGCTCGGCAAGCATGAGCGCAGTGACTGGCGTGAGGTCGGACGGCTTTACGACAACCGTGCAACCAGCGGCCAGCAGCGGCCCGAGCTTCCAGGTAAGAAGGGCCAGTGGCGAGTTCCACGGGATGATCGCCCCCACAACACCCTTAGGCACCCGCTCGGTGTACACGAGAAACTGGCTCGACGGTGCCGGAATCTGCTGTCCAACAATCTTGTCGGCCATACCGGCGAAGTAGTCGAGGTAGCTCTCGAGACTCTTGGCTTGAGCGGTGGTTTCGCGGATGATCTTACCGTTGTCACGTGTCTCGGCCTTCGCCAACTCTTCGGCATCTCGGGTGAGCGCCTCGCCGAGCTTACGCATGAGGCCGGCACGCTCACGCGCCGACATCGTTGCCCAGGGGCCATCTTCGAACGCCCGCCGTGCGGCCCGAACCGCAACATCGACGGCATCGGGATCGTCGGCGACTTCGGCCCAGGCATCACCGCTGAACGGGTTGATGGTGTCCATCCGGGCACCACTCGACGGCGCCACAAACGCACCGTCAATCCAGTTGTCAAAACTCTGCTTCTTGGTCACGGATACTGCTCTCAGATCTCTTCAGATTGTTGGGTAGTGCGAAACCGCGACACTCGTGTCTGACACGAGTGTCGCGTGTCAGGTTTCGGTGAGGGATATGGCTCGGCCGGGGCACATGTCGATGACTTTTTCGGCACGGTCGGCGGGGAGGAGACCGGTGCCGACCACTTGCGAGATGCCGGTGTCGTCGTCGAGTACGAAGGTTTCTTCTTCGAGCATTTCGCACTGGCCCGAACCGATGCAGGATTCCTGATTCACCTGAATGCGAACCATCATGCTCGTGCCTCCACGGCCATGTCGACCGACAGCACACCGTGCACAAAGTTCGACGGTGCCCGCACGGGCTCGCCGAGACGGGTGAGGTGCAGCTTTCGCTTTGCCATCTCTTCCAGCAAGACGATGATTTCGAGACGCGCCAAATATGCGCCGAGACACAGGTGCGGTCCGCCGCCACCGAACGAGAAGTGAGCGTTGTCCTGGCGGCCCACATCGAAGGCGAACGGATCGTCAAACACCGCGTCGTCACGGTTGGCCGACGAGTACCACATCACAACTTTCTCGCCTGCGCCCAAGGTGGTGCCGGCCAACTCGACCTCTTTCGTGGTGGTGCGGCGCATGTGCATGACCGGCGACGACCAACGCAGAACCTCTTCGGTGGCCGACTCGATGAGCGACGGATCGTCGAGCACTCGCTGCCACTGGTCGGGGTGGTCGGCCAGCGCCATCGCGCCATGAGACAACGCCGTGCGGGTTGTTTCGTTGCCGGCAAACACCAACAGGTGAAACAGGTTGCGATACTCGCTTCCGCTCAGGCGATCGCCGTCTTCGGCCTCGGCCTGCACCAGCGAAGTCACCAGATCGTCCTGCGGATCGTTCCGCCGCATCTCGCCCATTTTCTCGCCGTACTCGAACAGGGCATGACTGGCCGGACTATTGAACGGCAGCAGTCGAAGCTCGGTGGTGTTGCCAAACGCATCCGGCGGAATCGATTGGGTTTCGCCGGTTCCCTCAACCAGAAAGTTCGACAGCTCCACCAGGTACCCAGCGTCCTCAACCGGAACACCCAACATGGTGAGGATGACCCGAATCGGCAACGGCGCAGCGACCTCGGCAACAAAGTCGCCCTGCCCCTTTTCGACGAACTCGTCGAGCAGCTCGGCGGTGATAACTCGAACCGTGTCTTCCCAGCGCCGAATGTTCTTCGGCGTAAACGCCCGAGCAACCAGACGTCGAAGTCGAGTGTGGTCGGGCGAGTCGGTATCGATAAGCGACCGGCGAGCCTCGAGCGCATCGGCCTCGAGATCCCACAGGTTTGTATGGCCGACCGCGGACGAGAACACCTCGGCGTCGCGCGACATTGTTCGCACGTCGGCATGGCGGGTTACCGCCCAGAAGCCGCCGTCGTGATAGTCGTGCCACACCAAACCGGGCGTGGCCCGCATCTCGGCGAACCGGTCGTAGGGAATGCCGTCGAGATACAGGGATGCATCGGTGACGTTGGGCGACAGTGGCGCTTCGGTAGGTGCGGTACTCATGATCAGCAGTGCTCGATGAAGCGAGCTCGCTCCCAGTCGTTTACATCGTCGGCGTCGGGGTTGTTCTCGGCTGCCAGCGGAACCTCGGCCTCGGCGATCGACACGTAGCTGCGGCTGAAGGTCCCGCCGAGCTGCGCAGCGAGCGCACTGTCTTTATAGGCGGCGATGGCGCCCGGCAGGTCGGTGGGCAGCGGCGTATGGTCGCCCGGGTTGCCGTACATGTCGCCTTCGCACAGCATGCCGGGGTCGAGCTTGCGTTCGATGCCGTCGGCACCAGCGGCCAGGATGCCAGCGATGATGAGGTACGGGTTGGCATCGGCGCCGGCCGAGCGGAACTCAACCCGGTTGGCTTTGGAGCCGCTCTCGGCGATACAGCGAGCAAGCACGGTTCGGTTATCGAGGCCCCAGGTGACATGGGTTGGCGCGAAGGTATAGGGCCGGATGCGCTTCGGACCGTTGGATGTTGGCGCCGCCAAAAGGGTCATCGCCTCGGCGTGTTCGAGCAGTCCGCCCATCCAGTTTCTCATGGTGTCGTTGGGCTCGCCGTCGTTGCAGGCAGCAAAGGCGTTGGTGCCATCGGCGGTGAGGCTGGTGTGCACATGCATACCCGAGCCCGATTGCTCGGCCCACGGCTTAGGCATGAACGTGGCCCGGAAACCGTGCTGCACCGCAACCTGCTTCACGATGGATTTGAACAGCACGGTGTTGTCGGC
>CALJDK010000070.1 GCA_938023735.1 uncultured Acidimicrobiales bacterium | reverse complement strand
CAGGCCGCAAGGAGCAGTGCAGTTGCGAGCAGTATCGACAACAGGCGGTGCGGAGTTCGACAGATTCGTGTCATAGACAAACGCTAACCGAGGTCTTCTTGGACAATGAAACGAGTTCGAACATGATGGGCTGATGGATCTGCAACTTTCTGGCAAGACCGTTCTCATCACCGGCTCCTACCGTGGCACCGGCGCGGGCATTGCCGAGGTGTTCGCTGAAGAAGGGGCGACCGTTTTGGTCCACGGCTTCGAACCGGGTCAGCCCGACGAGGTCGTTGACCGCATTGTCGCAACCGGTGGCAAAGCTGTGGCGGTCGTTGCCGATATCGCCACCGACGAGGGTGCGGCGGCGCTTGCCGATTCTGCAACCAACGTCGACGTGTTGATTAACAACTACGGCACGCCCATGAAGTCCGGCTGGGAGTCGATGGACAATTGGGCCGACGAGTGGAACCGCAATGTGATGGCCGGAGTACGAGTGGCCCAGCTGTGCACGCCTGGCATGCGCGAGCGTGGCTGGGGCCGAATCGTCTTTCTCGGAACGGTAGGATCCAGGCGACCAGGTGTGAAAAATCCCGGCTACTACGCAGCGAAGGCGGGTCTCCACGCATTGGTGCGCACGCTGGCAATGGAACTGCGAGGCACCGGTGTCACGGCGAACCTGGTGAGCCCGGCCATGATCGCAACGAGCGAAGTCCGCGACGGCCTCACCGGACGAGCTGCTCGAGCTGGCGTGGGGGAGTCGTGGGACGAGGTCGAGAAATGGGGCCTCGAAAACGTGTACGCCAACCTCAACGAACGCATCGCCACACCAGTCGACATTGGCAACGTTGTGGTCTTTGTCGCAAGCGAACCGGCCTGGCACATCAACGGCGCTGACCTCGCTGTCGACGGCGGAGCAATCGACGCGTAGGTGCAGAGGCTGGAACCTTTGACCAGGTCAACATTTCGAAGCCAGGAACGCGATCGGCCTAGACCGCTTGAACCTGGTTGAGAGGGTTCATGCCGGGGCAGCCTTTTGCCTCTTCAGCGATCTCTGAGTAGCTGATTGGGGTGGCCACCTGCTCTTTGGTGGGGCAGAACTGCTCGGCCAGCGGGAGGAGCGCTTCGGGGTCGAACCCGTAGACCTTGCAGGCGTTGGTGGTGAGCAGCTTGGTGGTCTCCTCAACGGGAAGATCGCCAAACGTGAGCCGCAGATGATCCTTGGTGAACGGATGCGAACCCTCGATGTGGGGGTAGTCGGATCCCCACATGACATTGTCGATGCCGATTTCGCGGCAGATCGGTGCTTCGGTTGGACGAAGGAAGCTGGCGCCTACGTAGCACTGACGCTGCCAGTACTCGCTGGGCTTGAGCGACATGCCCGCAACGGCCATGCCACCGAAGATCGACTCGGATCCGTACTGGCTGTATTTCATGCGGTGGTAGAAGCTGTCGAGCCGGTCGAGGGTTTCGGGCACCCACGCTGTGCCGGTTTCAGTGTTGACCCAACGCAGGGTGGGGTAGCGCTCGAACACACCGCTGAACATGAGGTGCCACAGGGCCCGCTGCGACCACCAGGTGACCTCGAGCATGAACACAGCCAGCGAGGCCGGGAAGTGGTTGCCGAAGTTTGGCGTTGCGCCACCGGCATGGTGGTTGAGGGTCATGTTGTTGGCTTCGGCAGCGGCCCAGATGGGTTCGTAAGCGGCCGAGTACAGCGGCTCGAAAGGAGAGTCGGGTGGAGCGCCCGGAACAAGCACGCCGCCTCGAAGACCGTTCTCGGCCGCCCATTCGATCTCTTTCACCGACCCCTCGACGTCGCCGAGGAAGATCTGCATCACACCGGCGCGACGCTCGGGCGCTTCGTTCACGAAGTCGAGCAGCCAGCGGTTGTGAGCCTTGAGTCCGGCCCAACGCTTTTCCATGTCGTCGCTATAAGGCGGCGCCTCGAACTGGGTTGCTGCCGGAGGAGCGAACGGCGGTTGGGTGTTGGGGAACAACACGGTGGCCACAACGCCGTCTTCGGATTGCTCGCGCAGGCGACGTTCGCTCGAGTAGTTCTTGTTGGCGTCGACCGCCGGATCGCCGTCGATGCCAACGTTGCGAGGTGCTCGACCCGCCTTCTTGAACATGGCGGTCTGCTTCTCGGCCGCCTCATCCATGAAGTTGGCCCACTCGTCGAAATCGGCGTGATATTTCGACTCGAGGTACGGCTTGTAATCGCGTAGGTCGGCGCCGCAGTGCGAGTCGGCTGAGATGACGATGTGATGGTCGGTCTCTGGAAGTTGCATGGCTTAGTCCTGTGAAATCCGAAGCGCCGGGCTAGTACTGCATTTCGCAGCCGTACTCGTCGAGCCACCAGCGGGCCTTGCGCTGCGCCTCGGGTTCGGTGCGCAAGTTCGGGTCCTGGTGAAGCGACTCGGGGGTGGGTCCGATCTTGGCGGCGATTTCGGTGAGGCCGGCCAGATCGAGGTCGTAACACTCGACGGCGTTGAGGCCAAGAAGTCGGCGGGTGTCTTCGATCGATACGTCGCGGAAGTCGTTCTCGAGACGCTCGCGGGTGTGAGGCCACGAACCCTCGGGGTGCGGATAGTCGGTGCCCCACATGAGGGCGTCGATGCCGTTGACCTGGCGGCGGCGGATCTCTTCTTTGCTCATGGTGGATGCGCCGATGAACACGTTGCTGCCGAAGTACTCCGACGGCAGGCGGCTGATGAGACCCTTCATGCGCGAGCCCATTTTCTTGATCTTGTTGCTGGCGCCGAAGTTGACGTCGGCCTTCCAGAGGATGTCGCCCACCCAGAACGAGCCGCACTCGACCACCGCGTATTTGAGGTTGGGGAACTGGTCGAACTTGCCCGAGAACAGCAGCTGCCAAAGGATGCGGTGGGTCCAGAACGGGACTTCGCGGATGTACATGGCAACGTTGTCGCCGTAGCTCTCGAAGTCGGCTTCGCCCGAGTGGGTGTGCACGACCAGGCCGGCTTCGGCGCAGGCGGCCCACACCTTGTCGTAGTGGCCGCTGCCGTAGGCGGGGAACCCGTGCCACATTGTTGGCACCATGATTCCCTTGATGCCGGGCTTGCCGGCGAGGGCTTCGATTTCTTTCACCGACTCTTCGACGCCATGAGTGATCGGTACCAGGGCCACGCCGGCTCGGCGAGCGGGGTTGGTGGCGCAGAACTCTTCGAGCCAACGGTTGTGGGCTCGGGCGCCACCGAATGCCTTCTTCGGGTCGGTGATCTGGCCAGCGGCCAAACCAGCGCCGAATGGTGGCGACTCCTGGCCGGTTACCGCATCGCCGTCGGCGAAGATGACCTCGCCGGAGATGCCGTCGGCGTCGAGTTCTTTGTCGCGAACCTCAGGGTCGTAGGCGCCGCGAAGACCTTCGGCGTTGTCGCCCTCCCACTGCTGGATGAAGTCGGCGTTGACCTCTTCGGCGATGCGTCGGTGCTCGTGGCGTTCGGCGACGTATTGATCGAACTCTTCGTGCAGCGAGGAGTCGAGGTAGGGGCGATATTCCTCGCAGTTGAGGCCAGCGTGGGTATCGCTCGAAACGACGATGTAGGGATCGGTAGGCGAGGTGATGTCGCTCATGGTTTGCTCTCTTGTCGCGGTACTAGAACACGTTCTGGTTGCTACCTTCTCACCTCAACTGCGACGTGCGCACCTTTCGCGGGCCTTTTCCTGCACCGTTGTTTCTTCGATCGCTCGATCAGCGTGGGTTATCGTCGGCGCGATGACGGTGACTCTTTCTCTGAACGACCGAGTGGTTCTGGTCGTGGGCGCAGGTGGCGGCGGTATCGGTAGCTCGGTATGCCACCGCCTGGCCGAGGCGGGCGCCGACGTGGTTGCGGTCGGAAACGATGCCGAGCATCTCGACACCGTGGCCGCCGAGGTGACCGAGCGCGGACAATGGGTTCATGCCGAAGTTGTCGATGTGGCCGACACCGAAGCCTTGCGCGCCGCGATCGATGCTGGCGCTGGGGCGCTGGGGATAATCGATGGGGTAGTGAACGTGGTAGGCGGCGCCACGCCGCAGTACTGGCACCGACTCGAGGACTACCCGATGGAGTCGCTCGATCATCTGCTCACCGTGAATCTGCGGTACGCCCTCGTGTCGTGCCAGCAGGTGGCAAAGGGCCTCATCGAGGCGGGCCGGCCGGGTTCGATGGTGAACATTTCGTCGATTGCCAGCAAGGGCCAACCGCTGCTTTCGGGATATGGCGCAGCAAAGGCCGGACTCGACTCGCTGGGCCGGGCGATGGCCAGTGAGTGGGGTCGCTATGGCATTCGAGTTAACGGAGTGGCCCCCGGAACGATCAACACGCCCCGCTCGGGTCGCAAACCTGGAGATATCGATGAGGCCAGCAAGGCCATTGCCCTGGGTCGCCGAGGCACACCCGACGACATCGCCGATGCGGTCCTCTTTCTCCTCTCCGACATGGCTTCCTATATTTCCGGGCAGACCATCGATGTCGATGGTGGACCAAGCCGAGCAGGTCTGGCGCCGAGCGGCCTGCCGGTGTTTGTCACCAACCCCGCTATTCGGGAGCGCTTTGAATGATTGATGCACCTGAGTCTGAATCACCCACACCGCTTGCGGCTAGGTCGATTTCGCTGCGGTTGTATCCGCACGATCTGCCGGCTGCCGAGCAGGTTCGTCTGCTTCGTGAGCAAGCCCGCCATGCCGCCGAGGCTGGGTTCGATGGCGTGATGGTTTCCGAGCACCACGCAGACTTCCCCGGATACTTGCCCAACCCGATTCAGTTGGCCGGGTTTCTGCTCGACGCGATGCCCCGAGGCTGGGCGGCGCCATGTCCGCTGCTGCTACCCATGAAGCCCTACGCGCTCATCGTCGAAGACCTGGCATGGATGGCGGCCGCGTACCCGGGCCGGGTTGGTGCGGGGTTCGCTGCTGGCGCATTGCCGGTGGACTTCGAGTTGGCCGAGGTGCCGTTCGACGAAATTATCCAGCGGTTCAAAGATGCGCTTCCGCCCACCGTTTCGGCTCTTCGAGGCAGTGACCCAACGCCCCTCGGGAACGACCGGGCGGTCCGAATGCTCGCCGCCGAGCCTCTGCCGATGGCGGTGGGGACCCAAAGCGGAGCTGCGGTACGCCGGGCGGCCAAGCACGATCTGGCCGTTCTGTACGACTCGATTCAAGGGTCCGAGGTTTCCAAGAAACTCTCCGATACCTACGACGAAGCGGGCGGCACCAACGCCAAAATTCTGATTCGCCGGGTCTGGGTAGGCGACGCACCAACCGACGAGATGGCGGCCCAGATGGCGCACTACCGGAGCTACGCAAGCGACAAAGCCCAATCCAACTGGGGGGCTGGCGATCAACTGATCATCGGTCAGACGGCCGAGGAAGCGGCAAGTCGTCTCGCCGAGGTGATGGCGGCCTCCAACTGCGACACCATCAACATCAGGGTTCACGTCAAAGGACTCAGCCCGCAGCAAGTAGAAGGACAACTCGATATGTACGGTCAGAATCTGGCGCTCTTCCGCGACGCCATCGACGCAATCGAGGCCCGATGACCGCGCCGGTGCTCGACGGACGGATCGCGCTCATTACCGGCGCCGGGCAGGGCGTTGGTCGAGGTATTGCGTTGGCGATGGCCGACGCCGGAGCCAGGGTGGTGTTGGCCGGTCGCACGCTCGCAAAGTGTGAGGCGGTGGCTGCCGAGATCACCGAACGCAACGGCCACGCGCTTGCGGTGCGATGCGATGTCAAAGACCGCGCCGACATCGAAGCATGTGTGCAGCAGACCGCCGACACGTTTGGCGGCATCGACATACTCGTGAACAACGCACAGCAGGTGGTGCGAGGCCCATTGCTCGAGGTCACCGACGATGACATGGCGGTCAGCTGGGAGTCGGGTCCGTTGGCCTCGCTGCGTTTCATGCAGCTCTGTCATCCGCACCTCAAGGCCAGCACGGCGGAAGGCGGGGGAGTCGTGATGAACCTTGGCAGCCGCTCGGGCGTGAAGTCCGACCCGATCCACTGTGGCCCGTACGCGTCGGTGAAGGAGTCGATTCGGGTTCTTACCCGCACCGCCGCGTGGGAGTGGGCGCCCGACGGCATCCGAACGTTTGCGTTGTTGCCGTTGGCCACCTCGCCTGCGCTCATTGACTTTGAAGCTGCCGACCCCGAGGCCTACGCCCGGGTTATCGCCGACATCCCTATGGCGCGTTTTGGCGACCCCGAAACCGATATCGGCAAGGTGGCCGTGTTCCTTGCATCCGACGATGCTCGGTACCTCACGGGCATGACCGTTCCTATCGATGGCGGCGCCGCACACCCGGGCTGAAAAGCGTACTCGCTCAGTTGTGGTAGGAATCGGGCGTGAAAAATTTTCGGCGTATGTTCCGATCAGCGCTGGTGGCGCTGCTCGTCATTGGCAGTATCGGTGGGCTTCTTCCTATCGACGATGGTGCACCTGCGGCTGACGCAGCACGTCGTCGGTCTCGTCTCGTCCGGCCCGGTAAGGCGTTGCCCACTGGCGACACCTGTGCCGAGTCGGTGCCGTCACGTCCCGAGATTCGACCCGACAACGAGGACGAAAACTCCTACATTCCCGTGAAGGAGCAGGACTACAACCTCATCCCGTGGACGCTCGATACCTTCGGAATAGACGATGAAGCCGATGCGTTTCGGCAACGGATCGATGGCAACTTCGCCGGCACGACCGACGAGATCCTGCTGTGGGGGGCCTGCAAGTGGGGCTTCAAACACAACGTTGTGCGAGCGATGGCGGTGGCGGAAAGCGCGTGGCGGATGTCGAAAGTGGGCGACCTCGACAAGGGCACGCCGAGCTACGGGATCCTGCAGGTGAAAGCGGCGTTCCATCCCGGCACGGCGCCGGCCAGTCAGAAGTCGACCGCGTTCAATGTCGACTATGCGCTTGGTTACATCCGAGCCTGCTACGAGGGCTACATCGATTGGCTCGGCCGCCAGTTCGACTCCTATGGCCCCGGCGATATCTGGGGTTGCGTCGGCCACTGGTTCTCGGGCGGCTGGCACGACGAGGGAGCCACCAACTACGTCGGCGATGTCCGCGGCCACGCCCGCCTAAAGATCTGGCGCCGAGCCGATTTCGACAACTGGACCTAACCGGCCGGCTTTAGGTAGGTGGGTTGGCTGCTAAGGATTGGGCGTCGGTGGTTTGCCATACGACGGTGCGGATGACCTCGAGCTCTCGCAGGGTTGACTCGTCGTTGGGTAGCAGCGTCTTGTCGGCGACGAGTTCTTGGCGTTGTCCGTAGGCCCGCAACAGTTCGGTGCGTTGTTCGGTGTCGAGCAGGTGCACGGGAAGCCGAAGTGCAGCCCAGGCTCCTACATCGACGAAGCCGGCCAACTCAACCAAGCTCTGCCGAGCGTGACGGCCGGGCTGCTCGCGAGGGTTGCTGGCGATATGGGCCAGGGCGTCGAGGGCGAGGGTGAAGGTTTTGCCGTGATCGCGATACGGCGCCGCCAACCCGTTGGGGTTCGAAGGGCGCACCGCAGCGTCGAGCGCAGCGACCACCTCGAACTCATACGCCAGCTCGATGACCTTGGTGCCGGCGCCAATCGGGGAGAAAAGAAGTTCGTCGGTTTCGACGCCCTGGCCGCACAACTCGATAAGTCGGGTGGCGTCGGGAAACTGCGCGGTGAGATCGTCGCGCAGCTCGCCCAGAAGCCGGCTGAGGTGCACATCGAGCTCGCTGCGGTCGAGGCACCAGCGCAGATGCTGCTCGACAGTTTCGACCAGCACGCGGTCGGCGAACATTTCGAGCGACGAGAGTTCGTCGGCCCACCCAACGATGTAATCGACCAGGGTCGAGACGTCGTCGCGCGGGTCTTCGTCGCGTAGGTACTCGAGCATTGCGTCGACCACTTCGCGACGAAAGTCGGTGGTGGTGAGCGCCTGATTGCGACACTGTTCGACGGCTTTGTCTACTCGTTCGAGAGCGTGGGCGTAGGCAGGCGATGAGGTGTTTGGGGGACTGCTCATGTGCCCCGAACCCTAGATCACCTCGCGCACGAGCGGAAGTGGGTTATTCGGGAATGACAGCGATGGTGGAGAAGCACATTTCGTCCTGTGTGCCCTCGGACCACAGGATGTAGCGCGGCTCCCAAGTGGGCTGCAGCGAGCGATCCCAACTGCACTCGAAGCGGATAATGTCGTCGGCGTTGATGTCGATAACTTCGATGGGCTTGTAGCTGAGCTGCCACTCGAAAGTCCAGCGTGGAATGTCGAGCAGAATGCGCTCTTCAGGGGTGTCGGGGTTGAGGGTCATCCGGTACGAAGTGCCGAGCTCGTGCATGTGGCCGAGCACCGAATACAGCTGCCCGTTCAGGTCGGCGGTGAGATCGCAGGAGGACGACGCCACGCCTTGGTTCATGTGCGCAAAGTCTCCCGGAGTGACACCGCAGGCCCGGTTGGCGAAGTCAGGGATGAGATGCCCAATCGGCGGGAACACCTCGGCAACTCGGGCCAGTTCGGTGCTGCGCTTACAGGCCTCGGCGTACTCGGGGTTGTTCTGATCTTCCTCGTAGCAGGGGATTTCGACTGGCGTGATCGAGGTGTTGCCGCGGATGTTGCGAAGTCCTTCGGTCTCGCCCTCTTCGGCAAAGTCGATCATCATCGGCGAGTTATCGGCCGGGGCATCGTGGTCGTAGTGGAAGTGGGTTTGCACGATGAGGAAATCGCCGGGCTCCATGCGGCGGCCCACGCCCTCGGGGTAAATCTCGGGTGCCTGGCCGGGAACCCAACCACCGAAGCTGCTCACGCCTTCGCGGATTCCGGTAAGTCCGTAGCAGGTCCAGCCTGGCTTGCCGTCGGCGCCGTCGAGCTTTTCGGCTTGGGCGCGGGCGGCGGCGGAACCCTTCGAGACGATGACGTGGTGGACCTCTTCGATTTCGGGCGCAAAGTGGTAACCCTTTACCCACGCGGTTTCGGTGAGTTGCGGATCGAGGATCTGGCAGCGGTAGTCGTCTTTGACGTCGGGGTCGCCGGCGTAGGGTTCTGCTTGGCGAAGCACCATGTCTTCGTCGAGCGGCTCGAATGCCTGGCTAGTTGCCACGAGTGGCTGGCTGGCATCGATATCGATGGCCCCACCGGCTGAGCTCCAGGTGGCAAGGGTTGTTACCTGGTCGGGAGTGAGCGACCAGTCGTGCTGGAACGGCACGCTCTGGTCGGATGCTGGCCATGGCGGCATGTAGCCGCTGGTGGTGACGACGGCGATGCCATCGGCGATCGCAGCCACATCGCCGACCGTTTCGAGCGGCATGGTTTGCCAGCCAATGCCCCCGGCCACGTGGCATGAGGCGCAGCGGTCTTCGATGATCGGCAGCACGTCGGTGCTGAAGTTGGCGGTGGTGTCGGAGACGAGTTGGTCGGTGGCCACCACGTTGGTGGCTGGGTCGCGTGGCATGTCGCCGGTGGACTCATCGAGGGCAACGAGGTCGAGGGTGAGCTCGATCTCGTCGTCGGTGGTCACCAGTGCCATCACGCTGATCGGCCCGACGTCGTAGGTGCTCATGAGCACGTTGGCGGTCATGGTGGCGGAGAGTGCATCGCCCATAAGGCGCACGGTTCCGGCGAAGGTTTCCTCGTTGGTGGTTTCCTTTACCGTGAGGTTTCCAGTGATTTCGATGCGATAGTCGGTTCCCTCCACGACTTCGTCGGGGAGACCATCGATTGCGGTCGGTTCGAACTCGACGAATCGGAAGTGGCTGGACTCGAGAAAGTCATGACGGATTCGTTTGTCGCGCAGGTTGTTGTCGCTTTTGAAGAGCTCGACGTTGATGACGATGGTGCCTACTTGGCTGTCGGCCGGGTTGGCCCCGAGCACGATGTCGCCACCAAGTGCAGTGGTGGTGCCGACGGCAACGCCGCGGTCTTGGCCAGCCAGTCGTTCGCCGACGGCGTACGAGGCCGACGATTGGGTGGGGTCGATGCGGAACAATCGGTCGCCGGCTTCAACCTGGTCGTCAAGCTCGGGTGCCTCGACGGCTTCCTCGACCACGGTGTCGTCTTCGAGGTACCAGGCCCATTGATCCTGGGTGAAGAATGCGCCGAGTCCGAGGACGAGGAGGGCAGAAACGATGATGCCGGCTTTTTTCACAAGAACTCCAACAGTGAAGGCAGTCGCGCGCGTATCGGGCGGTCGATACGAGGTATCTACGAACCTTATCGGGTCCGTCTCATGCTTTTATAACGCGTTCTACTCTTGGATGCTCGGGTGGAAGTGGCTAGGCAGCTGCTATTTGATGAATTCCTTGATGCCCTTTTTGTACGTGGTGGAGAACGACGAGAGTCCGTGGCTTCCGCCGTTCACCAGACGGCGGGCTGCCTTGAGGTCATCGTCGAGCAGGGCTTCTTTGATTTTGCGTTCTTTGGTGGCAAGGAACGAGGCGAGAATCTTGGCGGCGACTTTTGAGTCGCAGCCCAAATCGGGGTCCTTCTCGAGTTTTGAGCCCATGCCGATTCGTTTGCCGATGTCTTTGTAGTTGGCGCGTCCGGTGAGCTGCACAAACCCGCGACCCTTGAATCGGTCGCCGTCGGGTTTGCCCTTGTTGCCGAGGTCTTTGCGATTGTCGTACCGATCGAACGGGTGACCCTTGGGCGAGGTGTTGTACTTCGACTTGCCCTCGGGGATCGGCACGAATGCGGTGGTTTCGGCCCGGATGGTGGCCAGGGCCATCAGCACCATGAGGTCATCGGAGATGTCTTCGTCGTGCAGCGCCTTGAGCACATCGCCCAGGTGTTTCTTGATGCCTGCCTTCGACGACGCCGGAAAGAGCTTCGCGACTCGGGTAGTGGTGTAGGTCTTCTTGAGGGTTGCCAGGCTTCGTTGCTTTGGTTTCTTCGACAATCCAAGTTTGGTCATGGTTCGTGGTCCGACGATGCCGTCGACCAGAAGACCCTCAGAGGCTTGGAAGTTGCGGACGGCTGCATCGGTGTGGCCACCAAAGTCGCCGTCGATCTTGCCGGGGTCGAATCCGTGCGCTTCCAGGGCTTGTTGAACACGACGGACGCGCATGCCGCCGTCGCCTTTTCGAAGGAGGGGGGTGGAACTCATGGCTTAACCTTGCCAAGGTCTGCCCGCAAAGCGGTGGATTTGATGGTTGCGCAGCGACTTTGATCGTGCTCCGATGGCCGGATGGCCCGCCGTTTCTTTCTGCACGAGACCCTCGACATCATTGGTCAGGGGCAATACGAGTACATGGAAACCGTTGCTCGAGAGCCGGTGCATGAGATGCCAGGGCTTTTCCGGCTGTGGGGTACGTTCTTCGTGATCGGCGCCTCGGGCGCCCGCTGGCCCCAGGTGATCAACCTGTACGACGGCGGCGATGCCGGCTGGGATGCATGGACGGCCAACCTCGATCGGCTCAACCTGAAGCGGCGTGCGAAGTTTTATACCGATTGGTGGGACGAAGCGGCCGAGTTTCGTACTGGGGGCCGAGACCGGGTTGCTGCGGTGGTACCCCAAAGTCCAACCGACGCCGAGCTGCAGGAGCGGGGTGTAAAGGGAACCGTCTTTGTGCATCAGGTACTTCAGGTGAACCCCGGTGAGCAGGTCGAGTATCTCGACGCAGTAGCTGCCGAGCGGGTTCCCATGTTGCGTGAACGGGGCATCGAGGTCACCCAGTTGCTTGAAGTGATCAACAACCCCACCGAGGTCATCGTGGTGTGGTCCACCCACCTCGAAAATTGGGTACAGCTTCGCAAAGACTTCGATACCACTCGGGGTCTCGACGATGCCGGCACCGCCGATCCTGCGCTACTCGAATGGCAGCTCGCTGAACGCCGTTTCGTCGTGGGCGGAACGACCGAGCTGATGACGCCTCGACCCGGCGGCGTGGCGGGTCCCGATACGTGGGAAGAACAGCCGAGATAAGCCGCACGGGCGGCCGAATTTACCAAAACTGGGGTCAATCGAAGACCTGCTGCTGCCCAAAAGCGGACGGCGTTACCATCGTTTTGTGAGCACCGCTGGGGCACGTGTTGTCATCATCGACGACCAGGTTTCCTACGCTGAAGCCTTCGGGTTAGCGTTGGCGACAACGGGTGATTTGTCGCTGGCTGGCCGGGCCCCCGACGGTTCGTCGGGAGTCGACCTTTGCTTGTCGTTGCTCCCCGACTTGGTTGTGACCGACTACCGGCTTCCGAAGGGAGATACCGGTGTCGAGGTTGCCCGCCGTCTTCGATCCGAGGGCCTGACCACCCCAATCGCCATCCTCACAGGTTTTGTCGCACCGCAGGTGACACGCGATGCCAAGTGCATCCCCGATGTTTCGGTGTTTTCCAAGGATTTGCCGATTCTCGATGTGGTGAACGGTTTGCGGGCTGCCCTGGCCGGGAAGCCGAGTCTGCGCACCGATGTCGAGGATAGGCCGCCCGATGTTGTGCTCTCGCCCGGCGAATTTGAGGTCATCGAGTTGCTCGCTCAGGGTCACAACGCAAAGCAGATTGCCGACATTCTGCATCTGTCGCTGCACACGATTCGGTCGCGCATCAAGCACCTGCTGCGAAAGCTCAATGCAACCAGTCAGCTCGAGGCTATCGCTACCGCAACCCGCCTGGGTTTAGTGGTGCCGCCCACATGATTCCCCTGATGTTGGAGTCCAGCCGTTAGCATTGGCAGCGCTATGACCGACGCGCATGAATCGCCGCTTGAAGAAGTACGGACCGTCCTGTTCGGCTCCGAGCGCGATGAGCTCATCGATCTGCGTCGTCGTGTCACCCAACTCGAGGAGTTGCTTCTCGAGCAACCCGATCGAGCCGAGACGGTTGGCGGCGTTCTGGTCAAAGCGGTGCGAACGCCCAATCGAGATACTCCAGAGCTTGGCGGCGCGCTAAGGCCCGAGGTCGAGTACGCCATCCGCGATTCAGCGTTCTCCGACAGTTCGATCCTTGCCGAGGCGCTGTATCCGGTGATGGGTCCGGCCATGCGCAAGATGATCGCCAACATGTTCTCGGTCGATTCCGGCGGATCCGGAAGCACCTTCGCGGTCGACCAGGTCATGCTGATTCACCGGGAATCGGGTGTTCTTCTGGCCGCAGCGGCGGGTAGCGATGAGGATCTCCAAGAGGCCGACATCGTTTCGGGCATGCTCGATGCGGTGCGAATGTTTGTGCAGGATGCCTTTGATAAGCCCGACCACGACGGCCTGCAGGATCTCCGCGTCGGCGACACGTCGGTGTTGGTCGAGTGGGGTCCCGAGGCGGTTTTGGCATCGGTGGTGAGCGGAATTCCCACCGAAGAGTATCGCCTTCAGGCCACCACGTACCTCGAAGAGTTTCATGTCCGTTTCGATGACGATCTCGAGAAGTTCGCCGGCAATGTCGGCCCGTTTGGTTCAACCGAGGCCGAGCTGCTTACGCTCCACAAGAAGGGCCAACCAAGCGCAGTCCAGAAACATCGCGCGAAGCTGGTTTGGCTGGCCGTTCTCATTGTTCTCGTAGCCATCGTCGTCTTGATCGTGATTCTCGTTCGATGACCTCAGTTGAAACGAACGGCGCCTTGTACCGGGCAAAGGTAGTCATGCTTGGTGCGCCGGGTGTCGGCAAAACCAGCTTGGTCCGTCGCTTCGTGCACAGCGTGTTCTCGGAAGAACATCACTCGACACTGGGCGTCAAGGTCGACCGCAAAACCGTGAGTGTTCCGGGCGGTGTCGTCACCATGTTGCTGTGGGATATCCACGGCGAAACCGATGGCCTCAATGTTCCTGATTCGTACCTTCGCGGCACTACCGCCGCCATCATTACCTTCGACGCTTCCCGTCCCGAAACCATGAGCACTGCAGCGAGTTTGAGTGAACGTATTGCCGAGGGTTCTCCCAACGCGGTGCGTCTGGGTGTGGCCAACAAGGCCGACCTTGACGTCGATTGGGATGCGCTCGACGGTGCGGTTTCCGCCCTCGGTGTCACGAGCCTGTTGCGCACGAGCGCCAAGACTGGTGCGGGTGTCGAGTCGTTGTTTGGCCAGATCGCCAGTGAGGTTGCGTCAGGCTCGTAGCAGCCGTTCTGGTGTGCCTCTGGCGGATCTTGCTGGCGGCAGCTATTTGGTGAGGCTCGGAAACTTGACCCAGAAAGTCGCGCCGACCGGTTCGGGCCGCACGCCCATCTCGCCGCCGAACGATTCGACGATGCGCCGGCTGAGGGCCAAGCCGATTCCGGCGCCTGCTGGGTCAGTGGATGCCCGCTCGAAGAGCTGGAAGATCCGTTGGCTATCGGCCTCGTCGATTCCGCTTCCGGTATCGGACACGGTGATGACCACATCGTCTTCATCGGCTTCGGCCCGAATGTCGAGCACGAGTGCGCGATCAGGATCGCGGTAGCGCACCGCGTTGGAAACCAGGTTCGCGAACACGCTTTGCAGCGGAACGCTCTTGCCATGGACGATGGCGAGTTCGCCAACGTTAATGACCGCATCGGCTTCGGTGAGCGCCGGGGCCAGGGTGTCGAGCGCATTGCTGACAACGTCGTGGAGATCGATGGCTTCGACCGACGCCGGATCGGCGCGGCCTTGCGAGAGCTCGAGCAAATACTGGACCTGCTGGTTCATGAGGGCAACGCCGTCGCGGATCGACTGTGCGCAGGCGTGGGCCGTGGTGCCGATGTCGTCCTCGGCGGTCTTGGCGAGATCCTCAAGCACCTCGGCATAGATCGCCACCGCCCGAAGCGGAGCGACGAGTTCGTGGGCGGCGATGTAGGCGAACTGCTCGAGCTCTTTGTTTGCTACCTCTAGCTGACTCTGGGTGCTCTTCAGATCGACTTGGTTGCGGCGCAGTAGAGCGGCCATCTGATCGATGCGTCGTTGTTCGACAGTGCGGTCGAGGTGCTCCTCGATGACGCCGGCAGCGTTCTCAAGGTCGCTAAGCCACGATTCGGTTGCGTCGGCCTGATCGCTGGCCAAAATGACAAAGCCCGATTCGGCAGATGTGCCGGTTAGGGGTGCGATGGCGAAGCTTCGGACCCAGGGGGCTAGGCCGGCAAGCGATGCCGGGGCGGTGGATTCTGCCTGCACGTCGGCAACGATAAGAGGCGCAAAAACAGAGAACCGTTCTCCGGGAAGCAGCCAATCGTCGTAGGTGCCATCGGTTACCCGAAACGGCGGATCATCGGTGAGGCAAAATTCGGCGAACGGGGCACCGGCTGCTCGCCGTGTGAGGCGGACGACGCGGTCGAACATCGATGCGTAGCCAGAGCTAGCGCTGGGCGAAATCGACATGGACGAACCTTTCATTCACGCTCAGAAACTACAGCTGCGAAAGCCGGGTGTTCGTAACCAAACGACCCAAAAAGGTTGTGAGCGGTAGTAGCGACGATGGCGGGTATCGCGCTCCTACCGCCCACAGTATGCCGGGTCATTTCCGCTCGAAAGCGACCTAGTGACCCGGGCGATCTTTCACGTTCGCTTAGGGGGGCTTTGCTGAGTTATCACGTGGTTATTGAGTTGACCGTACCCTTGGGCGACGGCCCAGCTGAAGCGAATCGAGAAAACACACTAACTTTGGTTATCGAGCCAACCGGCGGTGATTCTTTCAGTCTTTGTTTGCCGGTAGGTTGTGTGAAAGGACGTTTCCCCGTGGCTGAAAACACATCATCTGAAACCTCGTCAACGAAGATCTCGTCTGGTGAACCGGCCGAGCCGCCTGAACCGGCTGAGCCAGCATCTGTCTTTGGCGATGACGACCTCGGTCGCATCCAAGGCATTCTCTTTGGCGATCACGCCCGCAAGACCGACGAGCGATTGAACGTGATGGAAATCGCGCTGCTCGGCGCCATTGCTGATCTTCGCGAGGAGACGGCGGCAAAGCTCGATGCGATCGATTCGCGCATCACCGCCGAGGCCGAGACCCGCGATCGTGCGGTCAGCAACCTCGGTAGCAAGGTTGGTCGCGAAATGACCGAGCAGACCGAAAAGCTCGACGCCCAGGCAAGCATTGCCGATGAGCAAGCTACCAGGCTCAACGACCTTCGGTCCGAGGTCGAATCTGCTGAAGCCGGGGTGAAGAAGTCACTCGAAACGGTCGAGGCCACCATGGCGCAGGCTATTGCCGATACTCGGGCCGAGATTGCGACGGACAAGGTCGATCGCGCCGACCTGGCAACGTTGTTCCGAGCGCTTGGCGATCAGCTCGGCGACAAGTAGATCTGCGACAAGTAGTTCTGTGTTCTAGGCGCTGTCGTTCGAGTCCAGAAAGCGGTCGCGCCATTCGTCTTCGCTTCGGCCGAGTTCGCCGAGTCGAACCGCAACCGGGATCATCGTTTCCACCGGTCCGCCGCTACGCACGATCTCTACGTGGGGTCCGTTTTCGTCCCATACGTGGCAGGTGTTGACGTTGCCGGCCAGCCTGGCCTGGTGCGCGGCCTCGGTGTCTGCACGCGTACCACCGGTCTGGTCCGTATCGCCGGTGGATGGAGAGGATTCGTCGTCGAGAAGTGACATCGACCAGATCGCCTGGAGTACTGCCGGAGCCATGGCTTGAATAAGTGCGGTGGTGTGGGCACAACCTCTGGGGCCGCCGAAGAGCTCACGGACTTTGCGGGTGAAGCCGCGTGCAATGTTGAGGCCGATGAGCTTTTGGTAGTGCACAGCAATCGCCGGGCAGCCGGTATGCGGAAACGTTTCGAGTTCGACACCAGCGTCGATGATCTGCAATTCGGGAAGGGTGACCTTCAGAAACAGATGCATCTGGTGAATCTCGAGGCTCTGGTCGTCGCCACTGATGTACAGGTTTGGCGGTTTGACATCAGACACCACCGCTCGGGCGAGCATGGTGCTCGAGTCGATTCGGTACACCTTGGTCTCATACACACGTGTGTGGATTAGTTCGAGTTCGTTTTCGACAGGCAGCAGCGACATTGCAACGTTGCTAGTTGGGTGCGCTGGTTGCGTCCAAGTCGATTGCCGAAGTAAATGTGTCGGCCCACAGTCGGTAGCCCTGGTCGTTGGGATGGAACCGATCTCCCGCGGTATTTCCTCGCCAGGTCTTTAGCGCGTACCCGACATCGGCGTTGCCGAGTTCATGAGCGGCCAAGTGTTCTCGGATCGCTCGGTTCAAGAACTTCACGCCAATGCTTCCTGCTGCTGGCAGCGTGGCTACCACCGTCGAGGTCGGAAGTTGCGGGGCAAGCTCACCGAATCGGCGAGCAACCGTCTTGGGTCGTGCGCCTGCCATGAGGTCGTTGTTTCCAATGGTGCACAAAACCAGCCGAGGTCCCGGGCGGGCGGGTAGCGCAGCCAGGGCTGGTAGCTGGATGTTGACGACGTCGTCGATAACCGCACCCGACCGCGACAGATTCACTACGCCTACCGGTTGGTCGTGTTGGTTGCTCAGCCAACGTTGCACCAGTCCCACGTATCCGAGCTGGGGCTGCGACGCCCCGATGCCTTGGGCCAGCGAATCGCCCAGCGCCACCAGCTGTGGTGCTTGTGGGTCCGAGACAAAGGCGGCCTCTGCCTGGCTGCGCCAGTAGACCGAATACTCACCGATCTGGCGGCCGGTTTCGCCGACGCCGGGCATGAAGCGGGCGAGTCGCTTCACCAAGCGGCCTGGCTGGCCGGGTTCTAGGGCGCTAGCAATCTTCGGGTGAAGAAGCGGGGACTCTTGGGCCATGGGTTCCCGTCGGGAGGATCGTCGGCTCCGTGAGGCTTCAACAAACGAATCGTTGGGTGAACCCGGAGGGATAGTCGACCTGTAGCAGGTCGGAGAGGGTTGGGGCTGCGCATTGGCTAAGTGCCGGGTAGAGCTCGGCTGCCAGCTGGTGTGCGGTCTGGCCGGCCCAGTCTGGCGGATGCAGCGAGGCGGGGAGCTCGGGAAACCGCAGCTTGATGCGTCGAAGATCGTGCACGAGCATGGTTCGAAGGGCAAAGGCTTCGAGGCTGGTGATCGATCCGTTGGCAAAGCGATGCGACTGTGAAGTAAGCGGTTGGTAGCGCGCCACGATCGACTTGTATGCGAGCTCGGCGGTTTCGGTGTCGTAACCGCTGGTGAAGAATCCGTCGGCCAGGAGCGAATCGAGGTCTTCGAACTTGGCGACCATGGTGGCGCGGATAGTTCCGGGCTCCGCGTGAAGGTTTTCGGGCGATGTGGTGGGCGAGCCGAACAGATCGGCACCGAGACGAAAGAACCCGTTTCGGTTGAGGTGGGTGGCGGCAAGGTCGCACTCGGCAGCCGAGAGGGTCGGGTCGAGCAGTGCCAGGGTCCAGGGTTTGTCATCCCACCGGTTGGCCACGGGGATGTCGATACCGTAGATGCGCTCGGATGCTTGTCGGGACTGGGTGATTGCGAGTTCGGTGGCGGTGTAGCGACTCTGGCGCCCTTCACGTTCACTGGTGAACCAGTCTTCGGCGCTCAGCCTGAACATCGATGTACGCACCAATCGCTGGCTGAACCCGAACACCTTGGTGAGTTCGAAGAGTTGGGCCAAAAGGAACGATGAGGTTACGGGCAACACGGTGTCGCCGAAGATCGTTACCAAGACCGACCGGGCCGAGATATCGGGCTGCGCAACCCACTCGGTGATGACGCCGGGTGCTGGTTTCATGGCCACCGGTTGGCTACCAGGCGGCTTGGGGGTCGAGGTCGAGCACCTCACACATGCGCGACATCAGCGGCGCGAAAGCCTCGGACCGGGTGAGTCGTTGGCCGTCGCCTGGGGTGCCGGTGGATGGGTCGAGGTTGGTGCCGAACCTCTCGTCGATTGCTGCGATGGCAGCTTCGTGAAGCGACGCAACCGATGCACTGGCCACTCCGTCGGCGATGATCTGGGCTTCGTCGGCCGGCGGCTCGAGCAATGAGCCGAGCATGGGTGCAAGGTTGTCGAGTGCTTGCACGATGCGGGTGCGGGCATCGGTATTCGATTCGTGAAGAAGGGTGTCGAGCAGCGCATCGCCGTGGCGGCGGTGAAACCGTTCTTCTCGGTCGGCTCGTTGCGCCACAATCGCCAGCGGCTCGAACGACGATGTCGCCACCAGCTCCCAGCGAAGCTGTTCGACCATGTCGTAGATCCAGTGGCGCACTAGCGCCTCGGCCCAATTGGTGGTGCCAAACTCGACGAAGGCGCTCGACCGATAGTGGTCGGCCGGACGTCGATACGCCAGCGCATCGATCGCCTGATCGGTGGGTTCGGTTTCGTCGATTCCAAGTACCAGTTCGTACAGCATGACGGCATGGCCGAGCTCGTCCTGCCCAATGCTGGAGAACGCCAGATCCTCCTCGAGAAACGGGGCCACGCCAATCCATTCGATGTGCTGCTGGCCCATCAGGTGTTCGTCGTCGGCAAACGAGAGGATGTAGTTGCGGAGGGCGGTCACGACTGGTTCTCCCGGGCGTCTCTGTTGTCTTGTTTCTCTCGGAGTTCTTTGCGACGGGCCGCTACTGCCTTTCCATCGTGGTGGCGGTGCGGCTTGTCGGCGTTTGGTTGCAGGAACGATTCGTCGCTGGCCACGATGTCGTTGCGATCGACCACCCACATCAGGTTGCCTTCTGCCCGACGGGCATAGCTTTCCCGAGCCATCACCAGCGCTAGCTCGGCGTTGGCCGCATCGAGCGCTCCGGCATGGCGAAACTCGTCCTTGCCGTCCTTTTTCAGAAACACTTCATAGGTAGCCATGGCTATGCCCTCATCACTTCGATGGTTTCGACGCAGGCGTTGCACCGCGACACCGAACGGCAACGGCTCGGGCCAAACATCGACTCGTCGGTGAGTGGGCCGCCGCACCGCGGACACGTCGATGCTTTCGGACCGATCTGCACCGCAACCGTGAACCGCTCGGCCAGAATGGCTTTGCCAATGTCGCTGATGCGATCGGTTGTCCAGGTGGGGGAGAGAAGCCACCCGACATGGGTGCTGGTAACTCCATCGACGGCGGCGACCGCCTGGGTAACGTCGTCGGCGATCACGTTGAGTGCCGGGCAGCCGGTAAACGTCGGCACGAGTTCGATGGTGACCTCGCCACGCTCGTTAACGTCGCAGGTTTCGACCAGGCCAAGATCGACGATGGACAGGCCCGGATATTCGGGGTCGTCGACGCTGGCTACCGCAGCGCGGATGGTGTCGATACTGATGAGCTGCGCGGTGCTCATACTGAAGCCGCCATCTCGGGTGACGCCGGTGCGTCGAGGGCATCGCGAACCCACGCGGTCTGCTCCCAGTTGTGCAGCGCTTCGCTGATTCGTCGAGCCGAGTCGGGGCCGCCCTGCGCCAGGGTTGCCTTCAGCGGCTCCCAATCGATGGGCCCGACATCCCATCGTTGGGTGGCGTCGTCGAATCCCAGGTCGGGTGCCGGAATCGAGAACCCGTAGCTCTGGAGCAGGGGTACGAACTTTTGCACCCAGGCATCTCGAAGCACTTCGTTGCGTTCGGACTTGATGTGCCAGCGCAGCAGTTTGTCGTGGGGTTTCGAATCGGGGCCAAACAGTTGCAGCGCAGGCCAGAACCAGCGGTCGATGGCGCCTTGGAAGAGGTCGCGTTGCACCTGGCTGCCATTGGCGATGCGCATCATGCGGTCTTCGCCGAGCCGCATATGGAATCCCTCTTCGCTGATGATGCGTTTGAGGATTCGCCGGTACGGACCGTACGAGCAGTTTTTGAACACAGCTTGCTGGCTCGCGAGTGCCGCGGCGTCGACGAGAAACGCAATCGCCACCTGATCCCCCCACGTTTCTGCCTGGTAGTGGAACACGTTGTGGAACCGGCTTTGCCCAGCGAAGAGATCTTCGAGCATCTCGGTGCGGGTCTTCACGCCCATATCAGCGGCCACCATGTACAACAGATGGCCATGGCCGATTTCGTCCTGGGTCTTTGCCACCACACTCATTTTGTGGCGCAGGCCCGGGGTCTTGGGGATCCAGTCGCGCTCGGTGAGGCCACCCATGAGTTCGCTGTTGGCGTGCATTTCAATGAAGGTGAACACCGCTGTCCGGTACTCGTCGGGCATGTCGTCGCCGGCTTCGATGATGCCGCCGTCGTTAAGGAATGCCTCGAAGTCGTCCATCGATGTCCAGGTTCGCGTCATGCAGACATGATACACATACCCATCGGAGACTCACAAAGATGTATCACGTCGGGTTCGGTCGTGGACGGTACGAGCACCGCCACTACGGTTGCGCCATGACCTTTGGTAGCGGTGACCTGGGAGCGTCAGTAACGGTTTCGATGGCGGCGTCGCCCGAGGTGGTTTGGGCGTTGGTGAGCGATATCACCCGCACCGGCGAGTTCAGTCCTGAAACGCTTGAGGCCGAGTGGCTCAACGGTGCCACTGGTCCGGCCGAGGGCAATCGCTTTCGTGGCCACGTGAAGCGAAACGGCCGCGGGCCGATGTACTGGACCGAGTGTGTGGTCGACGTGTGCGAACCCGAAACCGAGTTCACCTTCACCGTCGTGCTCAACGACAGGCGGATGAACACGTGGTCCTACAAGCTGGCGGCCAACGACGACGGCGGCACCGATGTGACCGAGTCGTTTGCGTTGCAAGACTCGCTGGCGAATCGTCTCTACTGGACGTTGCTCGGCCCGTTCCGCCGCAAAACCAACATCGCAAACATGACAACCACGCTCGAGCGGATTCGCGCCGTTGTCGAAGCCGAGTAGCGACCGGCGCTTGGTCTACTCGCTGCCTTCAACCACGAAACATGCGGTGGTTGCCGTACTGCCGCCGATGTTGAGCGTGGCGACGCGGTTTGCGCCCTCGACCTGGTAATCGCCTGCCCGGCCCGAGACCTGTTTGGTGGCGTCGAGCAGCATGCGTGCGCCGGTTGCCCCTACTGGATGGCCGCCGCCGATGAGCCCGCCACTTGGGTTTACGGGAATCCGTCCGTCGCGCTCGAGTGAGCCGTCTTCGATGGCCTTCCAGCTTTCACCGGGGGCGGTAATGCCGAGGTGGTCGATAGCCATGTATTCCGACGGCGTCATGCAGTCGTGGGTTTCCACCGCATCGAGATCGCCGACGCCGCCGATGTTGGCCCGGCCAAACGCATCGGTGATGGCCTGGTTGACGTGGGGCATCACGAGGGTCGAGTCGCTGTTGCGGTCGAGCTTTTGCCGAAGACCGAGGCCGACTGTGCGGTGGCCCCAGCCCGCAATCTTGGAGCGAGCGGTGCGGCCCTTTTCGGCGAGCCACCGGTCGGAAACCAAAACGAGTGCTGCGGCGCCGTCGGTGATCTGAGTGATGTCGTTGCGGCGCAGGCGTCCGGTAACGACCGGGTTCACCTCGTCGTCGGCGCTTGTGGTTTCGGCCGAAAGTGCCCAGGCTCGGGTTTGTGCGTTGGGGTTGTCTTTCGCGTTGCGCAGGTTGAGTTCGCCGATGGCTCGCAGATGCATGTCGTCGAGTCCGTACCTGCGGTCGTATTCGTCGGCCAGCTGGTCGAACGTTTCGGGCCAGATGAAGGTGGCGCCCTCGGTGTCTTCGCCAACCCATGCGGCTGCTTCCTGCACGGCGGCCGCTTCGCCGCCCGGCATGGTCTTTTCCTGCTCGACCCCAAGCACCAACACGCAGTCGTAGCGGCCGGCTTCGATTTCGGCCATCGCCGAAAGTGTGGCCATCGACGACGAGGCGCAGGCGGCTTCGTGGCGCATGGCTGGCACGCCCCACAGCTCGGGGATAACCGTCGCTGGCATGGCACCCAGGTGGCCCTGACCGGTGTAGAGCTGCCCAAAGGCGTTGCCGACGTGAATGGTGTCGATGTCGGAAAGGTCGACCTGCGCGTCGGCCACGGTGGCCATCACGGTGTCGCTCACGAGCGATTCGACCGACCCGCCCGATTTGTCGAGGTTCACCGCAAAGTCACTCTGGTGACCACCAAGGATGTTGACCGATCCGCTCATTCCAAAGGCTCCTGCGTAGTTGACCCGTACATCTTGTTTACTAGCGCCAACGAAAATCCCCAAGCAACCGCAATCACAAGCAACCGCAATTTCCACTGCTCCCAGCGCGCAACAAACCACCCATAGCGTCATTTAGTCTGACCCCTCGTCTGACCCCTCGTCTGACACCGGTTAGCTGTGCTGGGGGCCTCTTAGGAGTTTGCCGGGGAGGGCGTTGGTGAATTCGCCGTCTTGGCTGACGATCTGGCCGGCGCAGATGGTGGCGTTGTAGCCGATGGCCTTTTGCACGTAGCGCTTGGCGCCGGTGGGGAAATCGCCCACCATGTGTGGGGCCTCGACGGTCAACGCGTCGTAGTCGATGACGTTGATATCGGCTCGGTACCCGGGGGCCAGCAAGCCACGATCGTGAAGGTCATAGTGCTGTGCGGTCTCGCTGGTTTGACGCTTCACCACCAACTCGAGCGGCAACCGTCCGCCCCGACTACGATCACGGCTCCAGTAGCTCAGCATGAAACTCGGCATACCGCCGTCGCAGATGGTTGCACAGTGCGCCCCGGAGTCAGCCAGCCCCATCTTCACCGACGGGTTCTGATGCATCTCGAACAACGGATCGAGGGTGTGGCCGGTGTAGTTGAACAGCGGGAAGTACAAAATTCCATGACCGCCGTTGCTCAACAGCTGGTCGTAGGCCAGTTCGACCGGGTCGATACCGCCGGCCTTGGCCCGGTTGGCAACCGACTCACTGCTGACTGGCTCGTAGTCGGCCTCACCGGCGAACGGCCACATCTTGTCCCAGGAACGAAACACGAACTCTTGGAATCGGGTGAGGCCCTCGGGGGCTTCGGTGATGAGCGCTTGACGAACCTCGGGCGTTGCTACGCGGCGAAGGATCTCATCGTCAGGCAGCCCCGCCAGCTCGCGCCTCCAGGTCGGGCAGCCCAGGAACGGATGCACCGTGCCCAGCCAGCTTTGCAACACGCCAATAGGACGACCGGTGCTCTGGGCGGTAACCCGAAGGCCCTCGGCCCGAGCATCGTCGAGCATTCCCAACACGTCGCGCCACAGATCCGGCGCAGCATCGGTCTGCACAAAGTTGAACGTGAGAGGCTTGCCGGTGCGGCGGGTGATCTCTTTGAACCAGTCGAAGGAGTCGGGCACATCGGTGTGATGGAACGCCCCCTGGAACACGCCGTGGCCGGCCTCGGCCATGGCATCGGCGATACCCATGAGTTCGTCAATATCAGCGTGGGTACCGGGCACCAGCTCGCCGTGAATCGACTTATGAAGAGGGGTGCGAGATGTCGAAAAACCAAGAGCTCCGGCCCGAAGGCCCTCGCCGGTCAGGCGGGCCATCTCGGCAATGTCGTCGATAGTGGCGTCTTCGTTGTCGGCGCCGCGCTCACCCATGACAAAGGCCCTCAGTGCTCCATGGGGAACCTGCGTACCGATATCGGCTACCCAGTTGCGACGGCTCAGCGCGTCGAGGTACTCCGGGAAGGTCTCCCACTCCCACTGGATTCCTTCGTGCATCGCGGCGCCGGGAATGTCCTCGACCCCTTCCATGAGTTCGATCAACCAATCGTGGCGATCGTTTGCAGCTGGGGCGAAACCAACACCGCAGTTGCCCATAATCACGGTGGTGACACCATGCCAACCCGATGGCGTGAGGTGCGGATCCCACGTGGCTTGCGCATCGTAGTGGGTGTGCATATCGACCCAGCCGGGCGTGACGAGGCGGCCATCGGCATCGATCTCTTGATGCCCCGCCCCAATCTGCTCGGCGTCAGCCTTACCAGCATCGACCACCTCGGTGATGATGCCGTCATCGACGGCAACAGAGCCATGGCGGCGCTCTGCGCCCGTGCCGTCAACCAGCAATGCGTTACGAATGACGAGATCGTGTTGGGCCATGAGTTGCTACCTGCTTGGGTTCGGCGTGCCATCGTTCGTGTCCACCGTACCCATCTCGCTACGATCGGGCGATGTCACCAAGCGATTCGTCCCAACCAGCCTCCCTCGACGCGCTCTTCGGACTCGACGGCAAAGTGTGCATCGTCACCGGTGCCAGCTCGGGCCTCGGAACCCGCTTTGCCCATGTGCTACGAAGTGCTGGGGCCAATGTTGTGGTCGCGGCCCGCAGAGCGGAACGGCTTGCGGAGTTGGTTGATGAGTTGGGTAGCGACCGGACTCTTGCGGTACCGGTCGATATCACCGCACCCGATGGTCCGTCACAACTCATCGATGCCGCCCTCGGGCACTTCGGTCAGATCGACGTGCTGGTCAACAACGCAGGAAAGAGTGTGGTCGCTCCGGCGCTCGAGCTTGGTCAGGAGAGTTTTCGTGACGAGATCGAGCTCAACCTCGTTGCTCCCTATGAGCTCAGTCGGCTTGCCGCAGCGGGCATGGTTGAACGGGGTAGTGGGGTCATCATCAACATCGGTTCAATCCTCGGGCACGGTGGCGGCGGCAAGCTCAGGGCGCCCGGTTATGCCGCCAGCAAGGGCGGGATTCATAACTTGACCCGCGAGCTCGCTTCGCAGTGGGCGGGAAAGGGTGTCCGGGTCAACGCCATTGCCCCCGCATGGTTCCGTACCGAAATGAACAGCGACATGTTCGACACCAGCGGGGGGATGAACTACATCACTGACAACACCCCCATGCGTCGCCCCGGCGAAGAGGGGGAGCTCGACGGAGCGCTGCTGTTCCTGGCATCGGACGCCAGCAGTTACGTAACCGGTCACATCCTCGATGTCGATGGCGGCTGGACAGCGATCTGACCGGATCGCTCGTCAAAGGCAGCTAGGCAGTGCCCCGCAACATGGCCACCGCTTCCGCCCAGCCGATGCGGGTTCCCTTGTGGAGCAGTGCAAACTCATACAACCGGGCGGCGACGCGGAGCAGAACGAGGATGCCGACCACGAGGCAGGCCAGGGCGACAGCGACTTCCCAACCGCTGATTGCGTCGCGCGCAACCCGTACCGGAAGCAGCATGGGGGTAGTGAGCGGGAAGAACGTCAGGATTTTGGCGAGTAGTGAGTCGGCCGAGCCGAACGCTGCGGTTTGGCCAACGATGTAGCCCGCCATGAGTGGAATGAACACCGGCGCCATGACTTGGGCAGCGTCTTCTTGGCGAGAGATCAGCGAGCCGAGCAGCGCAAACAGTGTGATGTATACGGCCATGCCGCCGATGAGGCTGATGGCAAACGTGGGGATGAAGCTCCACGTTGAGTCGGGCAGATCGACGGTGTTTACGAGGAGAACCGCGGCAATCATTCCGGCAAGGATGATGAGCATTTGGGCAAGCGCAAGCACGCCGATGCCTATTACCTTGCCAGTAAGCAACGTTCGCGGGCTGATGTGGCTGAGTAGGACCTCGACAACGCCCGTCGACTTCTCCTCAACAACGCTGGTCATCGCTAGCTGTCCAAACACCTGCGGGATGATGAACGCCGTCGCCAGACTCACGAGCGCGAGAAGCGAGGCGTTTTCATCGCCGGCCTCGGGTTCGTCGACGAACCGAACATCGATCGGCGTTGGTCGGAGCAGACTGCCAACCTCGGCCGAATCGAGACCCAACTCGGCGCCCTTGTCAATCGAAGCCTGTTGCTGGAGCGCGGCATCGAGGAGGAACCCAAGTTCGAGATCGGTGCTGTCCTTCCAGACGATGGTTGGGCCAGGCTCGATAACGACATCGACCTCGTCGTCGGTGAGCGCATCGTCGATCGGCAGGCCAGCGTCCTGCAGATCGACAAAGTCAAAGTCGTAGCGGTCGGTGCCAAAGAGCGTGATGACGGCCGGAAGGTCGGCGCCGGCGACCTCGACTTGGGCACCTTCGGCCAATCCGATCGAGATCTCTTCGAGGTCGTCGCTTGCCGGCCACACCTTGATAGCGATGGGTATCGCTATTGCGGCGAGAAGCAGGATGGCAGTGATTACCCGGAACGACTTGGTGCGCGACCGCACGATCAGTTCACGTTTTGCGACTTCGAGGATCATGCGTCCACCAACTCGAGGAAGATTTCGTCGAGGCCGGGTGGCTCGTGGGTCACCGATGCAATTGAGCCGTGGCGGGCAGCTTCGGCGATAAGAGCAGCTGAGTCGGTGTCGGCGGAAACATGAAACGCCGACGAACCGGCCGGGGCTTCGATAGGTGTTGCGCCACTTGGCTGCCAGTCGGGAGGCTCACCACTCCAGGCCACCGAAAGCAGGCGACGAGGAGATGAGTTGCGAAGGTCGGCTACCCGACCCGTGGCTCGAGTCGACCCCGCCGCAATAATCGTGACTCGCTCGGTAAGGTCCTGCACCAGTTCAAGCTGGTGGCTCGAAAACACCACACTCACGCCCGAGTCGACCTGCTCGGCCATGACGTCGGACATCGTGGCGACGGCAACCGGGTCGAGTCCGGCAAATGGTTCGTCAAGAACGAGGAGGTCTGGTTGATGTACCAGTGAAACCGCCAACTGAACCCGTTGTTGGTTGCCGACCGAGAGCTCTTGTATGACGGAGTCGCGGCGGTCGGTAAGGCCAACCCGCTCGATCCATTCGTCGGCTCGATTGCTCGCAACACCGGCGTCGAGTCCAGCAAGTCGACCGAAGTAGGCAATATGTTCGTGCACCTTCATGCGGAGGTAGAGGCCACGTTCCTGGGGCATGTACCCAATGTGGCGACGGGCGTCTTTGCCTATCGGCTCACCATTCCAGCTGATGGTCCCGGCATCGGTCGACACCAGTCCCAGAATCGACCGCATCGTGGTCGACTTTCCTGCGCCGTTTGGGCCGAGAAAGCCGACCATCTCGCCCGCCTCGACGGCAAGTTCGACGCCGTCGAGAGCAACGATGTCGCCATAGTTCTTCCTGAGTCCGCTGATTCGAAGACGTTCGACCATCGTCGTGAGCATAGTGTGGGTCTCTATGGCGCTGAAGAAACTCACCGATGCGATTGCAAAGATCACCTCCGTAAAGGGTGGGAGCGCCGAAACGCCGGCGCCGAACGTGGTCGACCCGCTCCATCGTGAGCTTCGTGAGGCATTGTCTGCGGATCGAGTACAGGTCGAAGGCGCTCACATGTCGCTCATGAAGCGCGATGCATCGGTCTTTGACGGTGGTGTCGCCGGGCCCCTCTGTTACCCAGAGTCGGCGGCCGAGGTCTCCGCCATCATGAAAATCGCCGACAAGTACGGTCGGGCCGTTGTGCCCCGAGGAGCCGGAACCGGGTTGGCGGGCGGGGCCATTCCGCTCGGTGCGCCGGTGGTCATTTCGGCGATGAAGATGACGTCGATTCTTGAGGTCGACGTCGAGAACCGTATCGCCTGGGTCGAGCCCGGCGTCATCAACCTCGACCTCACCCGACACCTCGGGCAGTTCGGCTTCCACTTTGCTCCCGATCCGTCGAGCCAGCAGGTCTGCACCATCGGCGGCAATGTGGCCAACAATTCGGGCGGTCCACACTGTCTGGCCTATGGGGTCACCAACGCCCACGTCGTTGCACTCGAGGTGGTGTTGCCCTCTGGCGAGGTTGCCGTACTCGGAGGAATCGATGCCGAACCGCTGGGCTATGACCTTCGCGGTGCGTTTGTTGGTAGCGAGGGCACCCTCGGGTTCACCACCAAGGTCGCGGTGACAATTACCCCCAACGCTCCCGATGTGCGCACGCTTCTTCTCTCCTTCGAAACCGTTCGCGACGCCGCAACTACCGTGAGCGCCATCATCGCTGCGGGCATTGTGCCTGCAGCGCTCGAGGTGATGGATCAGCGCATCACCGAAGCCGTCGAAGCCTACGTTGGCGCTGGGTATCCAACCGACGCTGGTGCGGTGCTGCTTGCCGAGGTCGACGGGTTGCCTGATGGCATCGCCATCGACGCTGAACGAATTGCCGAGATCGGACGAGCCAACGGCGCCACCGATGTACGGCAGGCCGAAACCGAACAGGAGCGAGCGTTGCTTTGGAAGGGGCGCAAGACCGCCTTCGGAGCCATCGCCCAGATTGCCCCCGACTACTACCTGCACGACACGGTGGTGCCCAGGTCGAAGCTGGCCGACGTTCTTGAAGAGGTCTACGCCATCGCCGACCGTCACGACGTGCTGGTGATGAACGTGTTCCACGCCGGTGACGGCAACCTGCATCCGCTTCTGGTCTTTGATGCTCGCGAACCGGGCAAGCTCGACGCAGTGCACGCCGCTGGTGCCGAGATCGTTGAAGCGTCGGTTGCCGCTGGCGGTGTGCTTTCGGGCGAGCATGGTGTCGGCGTCGAGAAGCAGGCGTACATGCATCGCATGTTCACCGACGACGATATGGATCACCAGGCGCGCCTTCGTCGAGCGTTTGACCCCGACTGTCGAGCCAACCCGGGCAAGGTCCTGCCAATGGGCCACAGCTGTGCTGATATTCAATCGCTGCGAAGCGTTCCCGAGAAGGTTTGGGGGTGAGCGATTCCGTCATGGAAACACCGCTGCTTACCGTCGATGACCCCAAATTGCTGGCGTTTGCCGAGGCGGTGGGTGCTGAGGGCCAAGTTTCGGTGTCGGGTAACCGCACCCGATGGCTGGCCGGTGGGGCGCTTGCCGAGCACACCCGGATCCTTCAAGCCCCAACCGGGATGGTCGCGTACTCGCCCGAGGAGATGACTGCGCAGGTCAGGGTAGGAACCACGGTCGACGAGTTCCACGCCCAGCTTGCCGAGAAGGGCCAGCGATCGGCGCTGCCCGAACGGGGCGGCACTATCGGCGGCGCAATATCGGTCGGCGAGAATGCCGTCAGCTCGCTAGGTCGCGGTCGGCTACGCACCGCCGTGCTGCAAATCCGCTACGTATCGGCTGACGGTCGCGTTGTGAGCGGGGGAGGGCCAACGGTCAAAAACGTCACCGGCTTCGACCTACCCCGGCTCATGGTGGGCTCGCTCGGAACGCTGGGGCTTCTCGCCGAGGCCACGATTCGTACCAATCCAATCCCGGCTGTCTCGCAGTGGCTGCGATCTGACGATGCCGATCCCTTTGCGGTTCCCGCCGCGGTACTCAAGCCATCAGCCATTTTGTGGGACGGGAGCTCAACGTGGGTCGAGCTTGAAGGGCATGGGGTCGACGTTGCTGCCGAGCGCCGGCGCTTGGGGAGTATTGGGGTGTTTGAAGAAGTCGACCGACCGCCCGCGCTGTACGCCAACAGGTGGTCTTTGCAACCGTCGGAGCTTCGCACCATTGACTCCTTAGCTACCGGGGCCTTTGTCGCCTCGATCGGAATGGGAACCGTATGGGCCGAGAACCCTCAGCCGGCACGACTGCTCTCGCCGGAAGTGGCGCTCATTTCGAGACGCATGAAGCATGAGTTTGATCCCACCGGTCGACTCAACCCCGGCCGGACCGTGGGAGGGGCCGAGTAATGGATCTCAAGCTTGATGCCGACGATCTCAACACCTGTGTCAGCTGTGGTTTGTGCCTTCCGCATTGCCCGACCTTTCGGGTGACTGGCGACGAATCGATGTCGCCCCGCGGTCGCATTCGGTTAATGCGCGAGGTGCAGGACAACGATGCGCCCGTCGACGACGACGTGCTGCATTCGTTCGAAACGTGCGTGCAGTGTCGAGGTTGCGAGCCAGCGTGTCCGAGCAGCGTGCCCTACGGACACCTGATGGAGCAGACTCGCGAAACCCTGGCTGAAGCAAAGTTGATGACCCCGACCTGGCAGCGGTTGGCCCTAAAACCGCTGTCCAACCCGAAACTTCTTCAAGCTGGTTCCGCAGCGTTGGCCGTTGCCAACAAGCTCAAGGTTGTTCCGACACGACTTAGCCTGCCCGATGATCTTCCGGTTCGCCAAGAACCCCTCGTGGCGTCGGGCGACGATGTGTACTTCTTTACCGGATGTGTCATGGATGCCTGGCAGCGCGACGTGCACCAGGCTGGTGTCCGCGTGCTCGAAGCTGCTGGCTTTGGGGTTCGGCCGACCAACGAGCTGGCGCCGTGCTGCGGTGCGTTGCAAGCCCACGCCGGGCTTACTAACGAAACGCGATCACTGGCACACAAAATGATGACCAACCTGTCGACCGATGATCGCCCCATCATTGTCGACTCGGCCGGTTGCGGGGCAGCGATGAAGGACTACGGCCACCTATTGGGCACCGATCAGGCACGCGCGTTTACCGGAAGGGTGTTCGATATCCAGGAGTTCCTAGCCCAGCACATCGATGCGTTGCCGACAGTTACGCCCCTCGACGTCCGGGTAGCGGTGCAGGATCCTTGTCATCTTCGCCACGTGCAGCGCGTACACCTTGCTACACGTACCGTTCTCGCACCGTTCGTACGCGAACTCGTCGAACTGAACGACGACGGCCTGTGCTGTGGGGCCGGAGGCTCCTACTCGGTTCTCCAACCCGATCTGGCGGGCGATATCCGGGCCCGAAAGGTGTCGGCAATCGACGCCGTCAAACCCGATCTGGTAGCCAGTGCCAACCCTGGATGCAGCATGCATCTCGGCGCGGTCGGCGTCCCGACAATCCATCCGATGGAAATCGTCGACCGAGCACTGACGTAGGCGCCGTCGATCCGGCTGATTCTGGCTGTTGGTGGCAGGATGGTTGAGTGAGCCCTGCCCCAGATCGATTCGACGACGTTGAACAGTTGCCGACACCGGCGTTGCTTGTTGACGAACCCGCACTTCAGGCCAACATCGAAACGATGTCTGAGGCTCGGCCGGGCCATTCGCTGCGCCCCCATATCAAGGCCTTCAAGTCCACCGCCTTGGCGGCTCGACTCGCAGAAGCGGGACACGATATTTTCTGCTGTGCCACCGTTGCCGAGATGGAAGGAATGGCTCACGCGGGCCTTGGCGCCGATCTTCTCCTGGCCAACGAAGTTCTCGATGCTTCTCGCCTGGGTGCGTTGACCGAGACGGCGCGAATCACCGTCGCCGTCGATTCCGACGAAACCCTCGCCGCCGCCGCAAGAGCGGGCGTCAAAGAAGTGCTCATCGATGTCAACGTTGGCCTGCCCCGTTGCGGCTGCGATGTCGACGACGCCGGTCGTTTGGCCGATGCCGCTCGGGCGAAAGGCATCGATGTGCGCGGAGTCATGGGCTACGAAGGCCACCTCATGGAGATGGTCGATCGCGACAAACAACGAGCTGGCGTGGCCAAGTCGATGGAAGTGCTGGCCAATGCTCATCGGGCGGTTGGTGGCGACATCGTCTCCGCTGGCGGAACTGGAACCTTCGACATCAACGATGTCGCCACCGAGATCCAAGCGGGTTCCTACCTGCTGATGGATACCCACTACGCCAAGGTCGGCCTTCCGTTCCGTCGGGCCCTGTCGGTGTTGTGCCGGGTGATCTCCATCAACACCAACGGCAACTACCTAGTGGTCGACGGCGGTCTCAAGTCGCTTGGGATGGATCACGGAAACCCCACTGTCGATGGCGCCGAGGTGTTCTTTTGCAGCGACGAACACACCACGCTGATCCCCCACGAGGGAACGAACTGGGCCATTGGAGACCTCGTACGGCTTTGGCCGGCTCACGTCGACCCCACGGTTGCCAAGCATGAACGAATGCACATTGTCGACGGCGACCGGGTGATCGATGTGTACGACATCGATCTTCGGCACTGGTAGACGGCCAGCCTTCATCTCGCCCGTCGCCCATCTCACCCATCATTGCACCCCTCCTATCTCAGCCCCCACAGACGTAACGCGAACGAAAGCCCCCGAGCATGAAGAACCCCTTTAGTAGCGGCGCACAGACCCACGACAAGATCTTTACCAACTGGGCCGGAAACCAGATGTCGACGCCGCTGCGTTTCGAGACGCCGGCCACCGAAGACGAGCTGGTATCCATCGTGCGAGCGGCCGCCGAGAAAGGCCGCACCGTCAAGGCCGTTGGTGCTGGGCACTCCTTTACCGGTATCGCGATGACCGATGGGATCCTGGTGGATCTCGCCGGCTACGACCAGGTGCTGCTCGTCGAGGACAACTTCGTCACGGTGCAGGCGGGTATTCGATTGCACGCTCTGGCCGAACACCTTGCTGCGCACGATCTTGCGCTTCCCAACTTGGGTGATATCGACGTGCAGTCGGTGGCGGGCGCGATCTCCACGGGCACGCACGGTACTGGTTTGGGCTACCAGGCCATCGCGGCCTCGGTGGCAGGTCTTCGGGTTATCGATGGCGAAGGAAATCTTCACGATCTTCAGGGAGAGGACCTTCGCATCGGCAAAGTTGGCCTTGGCGCGGCTGGCATGATCTCCACCGTCACGCTCGAGTGTGTGCCGGCTTTCTGGATGCACGCCCGCGAGAAGGGCATGGGCGTCGACCACGTGGTGTCGGTGTTTGACGAATGGTGCGAGACCGAGGACCACGCTGAGTTCTTCTGGGTGCCGAACACCGGAGCTGCTCTGACCAAGCGGAACAAACGCCTCGACTCGGGGCCCGGCCAGGCGGGTGGCCTGAAACGCACCATGCGGCGGCTCGAAACCGAACTTACCGAGAACGTTGCCTTTGGCGCGGTGTGTCGGGTGGGGAGCAAGCGACCCGATCTGGTCCCGAAAGTTTCCAAGATTATGTCGATGGGCAGTTCATCGCGCGACTACGTGGCCCCGAGCTGGGAGGTGTTCGCCACACCTCGACGCGTGAAGTTCGTCGAAATGGAGTACGGCGTGCCGAGAGAAGCGTGGAAGTCAGCCTTTCGTGAGGTCCGAGCCCTTCTCGACGGTATCGACGTGCCGGTGTTCTTTCCCATTGAGGTTCGAGCTATCGGTGCCGACGACGCGGCAATGTCGATGGCCTCAGGGCGCGACAGCGTGTTCATTGCGGTGCACCAATACAAGGGGATGGAGTACGAGCGGTACTTCCGCGGCGTCGAGTCGATCATGAAGCGACACGAGGGCCGCCCTCACTGGGGCAAGATGCATTTCCGCGACGCCGAAGATCTTGCGCCCGCATATCCCGAGATGGACAAGTTCCTCGACCTAGTCAAGCGTCTTGATGCGCCCGGTACCTTTCGAAACCCGTACCTCGACCGCGTGCTCGGACAGCGTTAGCGCGAGAAACAGCGTTGGCGAGGGAAGCAGCGTTAGCGGCGCCACTTTCGGGTCATACGGCCGACGGCGCTATTGGGGAATCGGGGGGAGCGCAGCATCGCTGGCTGGCGGCGGAAGCAGACGAGTCGTTCATCAAGCGGGTGTCCCCACTCGCCAATGGGCTCTACCTTCCAACCCAGTCCCTGCGCGGCATGTAGCAGGTCGACGATGCGGTAGTGATACGGAGCCGACGTCGAGGTGGTCTTGAGCGAACCGTGCGCAAGCACATCGGCGGGGAGGGCGGTGTCAGGCGCTTCAAAGAAGCTCGCGTAGAACCGACTTCCGGTGCTGGTAACCCGAGCGGTCTCGTACAGGCAGAGCCGAATTTGGTTCAACGTCAGCTGGGGGAAAAGGCCATGAGCGAGGACCATGTCGAATTCGGTGGCGAAGGGCGTGGCATCGAAGGTGTCGGTGAGCCGAATGTTCTCGCTCGGTAGCTTCTGGGCGCCCCGGGTGTAGGGAAGTTCGTGCTCCAG
>CALJDK010000069.1 GCA_938023735.1 uncultured Acidimicrobiales bacterium | reverse complement strand
AGCTTGTTCGAGCAGCATGAGTTGTGGTTCGGGTCGGTGACCGCCGTAGATGATGGAGCTGCGAGCAACCAGAGCCCCCAGCCGCAGCACCGCTTGCTCGGCTATCACTTTTGCTCGACCGTAGGCATTGATGGGATTGGTAGGGGAGTGCTCGTGATAGGGCTCGGCGGCGAGACCATCGAACACGACGTCGGTCGAGAGCTGCACAAGGCGGCTGCCTGCGTTCTGGCAGGCTTCGGCGAGGTATTTGGGCGCGACGCCGGTTACGGCTTCGAGTTGCGGGCCGCTTTTCGCGTAGGCGACGTTAAAGACCTGGTCGGGTTGGAGTCGCCCGATGAGGTCAGCGACAGCGGCTGCGTCGGTGATGTCGAGTTGGTGCCAGTGGACCTGTTCGAATCCTGTTGTCGGCTCGGGTGTGGTGACTCGCCAGGTGGCGTGGACGCTGCTGATGGTGGTTGACGCGGCGGCTTGTCGGATGAGTTCGTCGCCGAGAAGGCCGGTTCCGCCGACGATGAGAACCGAGGTCATCGGCCGATGCTAAGCACCGACGGCGTGATAGCCGCCGTCGACGTGCAGCATGGTTCCCGTTGTCTGCGGAAACCAATCGCTCAGCATCGCAACACAAGCTTTTGAGACGGCCGAGGAATCTCGGACATCCCAGCCAAGCGGCGCCCGGTCTTCCCAGACCTGTTGAAACTGGTCGATGCCGGGGATCGACTTGGCCGCCATGGTGCGGATTGGTCCGGCGGCGACCAGGTTGAACCTGACCTGTTGTGGACCGTGCTGGCGAGCCAGATACCGGTTGGCCGACTCGAGGGCGGCTTTGGCGACGCCCATCCAGTTGTAGGTGGGCCACGCAACCGTGGCGTCGAAGTCGAGGCCGACTACCGACCCACCGTTGGGCATGAGCGGAACGGCGATCTCGGCGATGGTTTTGTAGCTGTAGGTGGAGATCTGCATAGCGGTGGAGACGTCGTCCCAGGTTGCTTCCATGAAGTCGTCGCCCAGGCAGATCTCGGGGGCGAAACCAATTGCGTGCAGTGCGCCGTCGAGGCCGCCCCACTTGTCGGCAATGGCTTCGCGCACGGCAACCGCTTGGTCAGCGTCGGTGACGTCGAGTTCGAGCACATCGGGCTCAACCGGCAGCTTTCGTGCGGTTCGCTGGGTGAGGCGGAGGCCTCGTCCGGCGCCGGTAAGGATCACCTCGGCGCCTTCTTCTTGCGCCAGCTTTGCGGTGCCGAAGGCGAGGGAGGTGTCGGTGAGAACACCGGTGATGAGTAGCTTTTTTCCGTCGAGAAGGCCCATGGCCAAAGACCCTACATTCGTCGAAGCTCGGTTACGGTTCTGGGGTGATGCGTTTGTTCGATACTGCCCGCCAGGCGATTGTCCCGTTCGAACCGGGTCCCATCGTCTCGATGTATGTCTGCGGAATCACGCCCTATGACGCAACCCACATAGGGCACGCCGCGACGTATGTGACCTACGACGTTCTTCAGCGGCGGCTCCGCGATATCGGGCACGAGACGCGCATGGTGCGCAATATCACCGACGTTGACGACGACATGTTGCGAACCGCCCGGGAGCGAGGCGTGCATTACCTCGACCTGGCCTACGCCGAGACCAAGAAGTTCCGTGCCGACATGGCTGCCCTGGGCAACATCGAGCCGTGGAGCGAACCGCGGGCCTCGGGTGCGATTCCCGACATTCGGGGCTTTATCGCCGCGTTGATCGCTACCGGCTGTGCGTACCAGTCGGCCGGTTCGGTGTACTTCTCGGTCAACTGCACCGGGGGCCGGTTTGGCCACCTGAGCCGCCTCGACCGGAGTCGAATGCTTGCCCTTGGGCGGCGTCGGGGCGAGGACCCCGATGATCCGCATAAGAACAATCCGCTCGATTTTGTGCTGTGGCGCCCGTCGGAGCCGGGCGAGCCGGCGTGGGAGTCGGCCTGGGGGCCGGGGCGTCCGGGCTGGCATGTGGAGTGTTCGGTGTTGGCGTTGCGCGAGTTTGGCGACACGATCGACCTTCATGGCGGGGGCACCGACCTGGTGTTTCCCCACCACGAGTGCGAGGCCGCGCAGTCCGAGGCCACCACGGGCGAGATCTTTGCGCGGCATTGGCTGCATCAGGCGATGGTGTTGCTCGACGGTAAGAAAATGTCGAAATCTCGCGGCAACCTGGTGTTCGTGAGCACGTTGGCTGAAACGTACGAGCCGATGGCCATTCGGCTGGCTTTGCTGACTCATCACTACCGCACGAGTTGGGAGTGGGAGCCGTCCGAGCTCGAAACCGCCGCCGAGCGTTTGGCGGCGTGGCGATCAGCGGGGGAGGGTTCGGGCGGCTTGGACGCCACCAGGGCTGCCCTCGACAACGATCTCGACACCCCATCCGCCGTCGCAGCAATTGACAAAGCGGCCGCAAACGGCGAAGGCGTCAGCCAAGCCGCCAAGTTGCTAGGAATCCAAACCCCAAAAACGAAATAAGGTTCCAGACACCGTATTCGTATTGATGGATGTCAATATGACTGTTGAATAAGGTTCCAGACACCGTATTCATATTGATGGGAGTCGATATGAAGGTTTTGTTGGATGGCTGGGGCGGGAGCGTTGGTAGGGGATACTGTGGAGGAATGGTTGGGGATTCCATGACGACGGCAACTGAGCTTCCGAAGAACATTGGACGGCTTCAGTCTGCGGTGAAGACGGTTATGCAGCCGATCTTCAACGTGTTGTGGGACGTCGATGTGTATGGGGCATCCAACCTGCCCGATGAAGGTGCGGCAATCCTGTGCGCCAACCACACCTCGGTGATGGATTCGTTCTTTGTTCCGGCCACGCTCCCTCGGCGAATCACCTATGTGGGCAAGGCCGAGTACCTCGACGATTGGAAGACTCGGTGGCTGTTTCCCCAGCTTGGGATGATTCCGATCGATCGCTCCGGTGGCGACGCGGCAAAGGCGGCCCTCGACAAGGCGGCCGAGATTCTCGAATCAGGAGAGTTCTTCGGGATTTACCCCGAAGGCACCCGGTCTCGCGACGGGCGTTTACATAAGGGCCATACCGGCCCTGCTCGATTGGCGATCCGCACCGGGGCGCCCATCATTCCGGTCGGTCTAAAGGGCATTCGCGAGATTCAGCCGCCCGATGCGGGTCGGCCCAAGTTGTTCGAGTCGGCCGAGGTGTATTTTGGCGAGCCGATCCACCCCGACCGGTATCCGGATTCGGGCGATCAGCGTCTGCGGTTCCGCCAGATGATCGATGAAGTCATGTTCGAGATTCGCAAGGCCACGGGCCAGGAGTACGTGCATGAGTACGCCAACAAGAAGAAGGCCGAAGAGCCGGTGAAGGTCGAAATGGACCAACCCGAAGCTCGAAGCTCGGCCGATGTGCTCCGGCCGGTAGCGCTGACGATCTGAGAAATCCGCCACTTTGGCTCGAATGCGATGATTCGCATGGGGTTAGCGTTGGTATTTCCGGTATCTTTGCAGCAAGGCCACGGGAATCTTTCGTGGTCCCCCAAATGTTGGAGCATCTATGAGCACCGCAGATATCGGCGTCGACCTTAGTAAGTACAAGCTTGGCTGGGCCGACAAAGAGGACTACATCTTCAAACCCAAAAAGGGCCTGAACACCGACATCATCAATGAGATGTCGTGGATGAAGGGCGAGCCCGACTGGATGCGGAACTTCCGCATGAAGTCCTACGAGCGGTTCTTGAAGCGCGACATGCCCCTGTGGGGCGGCGATATGGATGGCATCGATTTCGACGACATCTTCTACTACATCAAGCCATCGCGAGGCGTTGAAGACGATTGGGATGCTGTTCCCGACGCCATCAAGGACACCTACGAGAAGTTGGGTATCCCCGAGGCCGAGCGGAAGCACCTGGCTGGTGTGACCGCCCAGTACGAGTCCGAGGTCGTGTACCACAAGAACCGCGAGGATCTTGAGGAGCAGGGGGTCATCTTCTGCGATATGGATACCGCCCTTCGTGAGCACCCCGAGGTCGTTCGGGCCTACTTCGGAAAAATCATTCCGCCCAACGACAACAAATTCTCCGCCCTCAACTCGGCGGTATGGAGCGGTGGCTCGTTTATCTATGTGCCGCCCGGTGTGCATGTTGAGATGCCGTTGCAGGCGTACTTCCGCATCAACGCCGAGAACATGGGTCAGTTCGAGCGCACCCTCATCATCGCCGACGAAGGCTCCAGCGTTCACTACATCGAGGGCTGCTCAGCGCCGGTGTACTCAACCGACAGCCTCCATTCGGCCGTGGTCGAGATCATGGTGAAGCCCAGTGCTCGGGTTACCTACACCAC
>CALJDK010000068.1 GCA_938023735.1 uncultured Acidimicrobiales bacterium | reverse complement strand
GACGTGATGTTCCATCGGCCGGTCGACCCCCAACTCGTAGGTATCACCACGAAGAAAAGGTTGCTAGGTTGCCTCCGGCGCCTGAACGATCGACCAGTTGTTGGCGCATAGTTCTGCCCGATCAAGGAGGATCGAAATGAGTGAAGATCTCAGTCGTTCAGACGACATGCCACGCCTGGTTACCTGGCACAACGGCGACAAGGTTGCGACCCCGTTTTCCGATTCCGAAATGGACCGTCGTCAGGCTCTGCTTCGCGACCATATGGCGGCCGAAGACATCGATGCCGCGCTCTTCACATCGATGCACAACATCGGCTACTTCTCTGGCTTCATCTATTGCTCGTTCGGGCGGCGGTATGGGTTCATCGTCGATCACGACAAGGCCACATCAATTAGTGCAGGCATCGACGGCGGCCAGCCGTTCCGCATGACCCATGGCGACAACATCACCTACACCGACTGGCGCAAAGACAACTTCTGGTTCGCCGTACAGGGTCTTTCGAAAGATGTCAGGCGGCTCGGTGTCGAGTTCGACCACCTGTCGCTCGACAACAAGGCCCAACTCGAAGCCGCACTGCCCGGCGTTGAACTGGTCGACGTCGGCGTGCCGACCATGTGGATGCGAACCATCAAGAGCCAGGAAGAGATCGACCACATCACCCTGGGTGCCCAGACGGCCGATATTGGCGGACAAGCATGCTTCGATGCGATTGCGGCCGGGGTTCCGGAGCACGAGGTGGCGCTGGCATCGACCCAGGCCATGGTTCGCCATATCGCCAACTCGTTCGACCACGCCGAGCTCATGGATACCTGGACCTGGTTTCAATCGGGCATCAACACCGATGGCGCCCATAATCCGGTCACCAACAAGCTCATCGAGGTTGGCGACATTCTCAGCCTCAACTGCTTCCCGATGATCTTTGGCTACTACACCGCGCTCGAACGCACGCTGTTCTGCGAGTCGGCCAGCGACGAGCATCTTCGCCTGTGGCAGATCAACGTCGACGTTCACGAAGCGGGCTTGGACCTGATCAAGCCCGGCGCCAAGTGCAACGAGATCGCTATCGAACTCAACGACATCTACCGCCAGCACGATCTGTTGCAGTATCGGTCATTCGGGTACGGACATAGTTTCGGAGTGCTGAGCCACTACTACGGGCGTGAGGCAGGCGTTGAGCTTCGTGAAGACATCGAAACCGAGTTGGTGCCCGGCATGGTCGTGTCGATGGAACCAATGATCATGATCCCCGATGGTCAACCTGGGGCCGGCGGTTACCGAGAGCACGACATTCTGGTGATCACCGAAGATGGCGCCGAGAACATTACCGGGTTCCCCTACGGCCCCGAGCACAACATCGTCCCCAAATAGCCCACCAAAGCCCACCTAGAGCGACCAAGCCACCACAAAACCCCCGGTACCTGGCACCAAACCCCCACTTCGGTGCCAGGTACCAAACAGAGGTCAAGGTTCCAGGTACCTTTCGACCCTCTGGTTCCAGGCACCGGGTGGGGTGTTTGGGTGTTTGGGTGTTTGGTTGTCGGGTGGGCGGTGGTGGAGCCGTTGGTAGTGGTGGTGGTTGTGTCACCATGAGGTGATGGATCAATCGTGCGAGACATGTGGGCAGACAATGCCCGGTGGCTCGGCGACAGCAGGCTCATCTGTGGACCAATCCGGTGGTCGAGAGAGACACGACGTGCTCGACGTTGAGCTGACGTCAGACTCTAATCGCGAGCCTACGGAAAGCCCGGTTGCTCCGCCCGAGCCGAACCGCCGGGCCCAGTTTGTTGTATTCGGCCTCGCCGCAGTTCTTATCGCCGCGTTCCTGTTCTTCTCCGGGAACGATTCGAACTCTCCCCTCGCAGGAAGCACCGGTGACGATGGCTCTCGAAACGTTGTCGATGGTGAACCTAACTCAGGGGTCCCAACAACCGCCGGTCCCTTCGATCGCAACGAACCTTTCGCCGAACCCGAGCTCGTCGATGCGCAGTCGGCGGCCCTGGCTGACCTCATCGGCTCGAACCGTCTTGCCTACCTTGCGGCAAACGGCATCGTGGTGGTCGACCTTGAAGCGGGCACGGCTCCGACCGCAGAGTTCGAACCCCAGAGCTTCGACCAGTTTGGCGATTTGGCCGAACTCTCCGAATTCCAGCTCCTCAACAACGCCGATACGACGTACGGCATCCGAAAGGGCGAGGAGCTGACCGTCCATCAGTTCTCCAACAGTGGTCGTCTGGTGCCCACGGTCGACGATGGAATCTTCGCGATCACCGGCGACCCTGATGATGTTTGGGAGCGGCTCTTTGTTGCCACGTCGGCCGGGTTCTTCATGGCCGATCTCGAGGTGCCGGTGGGTTCGAGCTACGTGAACATTCCCGAGCTGGGAACGCTGGTATCGCCCCCGACGGGAAGCACCTTCCTGGCCGGAATTCAGGGGTACGAGCCATACAGCGACCATCGCGTCGTTGCCGGCACGGCAACCTTTCAGGTCGAGATCCGCTGCGGTGACAATTTTGTCTGCCACCCTCACCTCATCAATCGTGAAACCGGCGAGGACGAGCAGATCCCCGATGAGTTCGCGGGCGATACCGGAGCCGTTTCGGTTTCGCCCAATGGTCGATGGATTCTGCGCACTGACTCTGATGATGACGTGGCCTTCGATGCGGAAACCGGGAGCTTTTCGCGGCTCGATGATCGACCGAAGGGCTCGATTGTGTGGGCGCCAGACTCATCCTTCGCTGTGTGGTTCGACCCTCTCACCAACGAGCCACGCCTTCAGGTTTTGTACCCGGAGCGCCGGTCGTCGGAAACGATCGACCTGTCCGAACTCGGTGCCGCAGACCGCGCCGGCAACGACGTGTTGGTGTTTTCGTGAGCAGAATCTGCCCCACCTGCGATCAGCCGATCGCCGCCGAGGACATCGTCGCAACACGGCCTCGCCTTCCACGAATCCTTCCGTTGGTGGCCGTAGCACTTCTAGGGATTGCGGTGGCGGTGTGGCTTTGGTCGAGCCGGTCTGTCGAACCCGATGAGCAGGCGGATGATTCGGCAGTCGATGCCGAGGAGCTTTCGGAGATCTCGCTTACCCCGCTGGAGACCCGCGAGGTTGAGGCTGCAGCCGGTTTGGGGGGAACCGTGTCGTACCTGTCGAACGAAGGATTGGTGCTCGTCGATCTCGAAACGGGCGCCGCCACAGTCTTCGCCGCCCAACTGGAACCGCTAGGAATGACCGGCCGCCTGCTCCTTGTCTCGAACGGTGAAAAGACGTTCCGTGTCGACACAAAGAACCCGCAGGCCTTGACGATTCTGTCGGCATACGGCGTGGCCGCGCCGACCGAAATTTCGAGGATCGTGAATCTCACGTTCGCTCCTTCCAACGGCGAGGGTCGGCTGAGCGCCATGATCATGTCGCTGGACGGTGGGATCGTCGGCGAGCCGGTGGCCATGCCGGTCGGAAGCCGCTTGGAAACCATCGACCACTTTGGGATGGTGCTGATACCGGCCGACGGTGGAACGTACCGGTTTACCCGCGACGGTCTTGAGCTGCTTTCACCGAACCGGGTGATCGCGATAGCCGACGATCGTCGGGTCGAGCTGCAGTGTGATGATCAGTTGGTATGTGCGCCCTACCTGGTGGGTGCCGAGACCGATTCAGTCCTGGAAGGATTTTCGGGCCGGAGCGAGTTTTCGTTTTCTCCCGACGGGAGCCGCTTGCTCGGCTACGAGGCCGGGATGCTGCGAGCGGTGGTCGGCACGGATCTTGGTTCGACGACCGTTGAGGCTGACGGACCGGCCGCTTGGACGGCCGACTCGTCACGATTCGGTTGGCTGAGCAACCGGGGTCGGGTGCTCAATGTGGCTGACCCCGACGGGGTCGAGCTGGCACGACTCGACCTGCGGGTTCTCGGGCTTCCGCCGGCCAACAGTCCAGCCCTGGTTCTTTCGAGCTAGATCTCCAGGATCGGCCCCTACCTTCAGGCGGGGCGGAACTGATTTCGTCGCTGGTTAATGAGCAGGAGTCCGGCAACAACCGGAAGGATCAGAGCGCTGATACCCGCCCAATGGGCCAGGCCGTGGTAGCTGCTGAGTTCGACGACTGCTCCCGAAACCAGCCCGGCGGCGGCACCCGACGCAACCATGATGAGGTCAGAGGCGCCCTGTGTTGTGGGCCGTTCCTCGCTCGTAAACGCCGAGGTGAGCAGGGTGCTTCCCGAGATCAAGCCGCAGCTCCACCCGAGTCCGATCAGGAAGAGCCCCACGAACACCCCGAGTGAATCTTCCGGGTCGGTGTGGCTGGCCATTTCGGCGCCGATGAACAGCAACACCCCACCGGCGGCGATTACCGGGAGCGCGCCGAGTCGGTCGACGAACCAGCCGACCACCGGCGAGAACGCGTACATGCCCACGATGTGAAGCGAGATAACGAACCCGATGATTTGAACTTCGTGATTGCCGTTCTCCATATGGATCGGGGTCATGGTCATGACGCCAACCATTACGGCGTGACCGGTTGCCATTGCGAGTACCGCAAGCCGAGCCATCGGCACCGACCACAGCTTGGCAAAGGACTCCGAAATTCGGACCTTTTGTTTCGCTGCGGCATCGCGCACACCGCCAGCGGTGACAAGTGGGTCTGGTCGAAGCAGCCGCTCGGAGAGAACCGCAGCAGAAAGGAACCCGATGAGAGCGAGCAGGTAGGCGGCGCTCCGTTCGGGAAGCCCGACAGCGATGCCGAGGTCGTTGACCGGGCCGGTGGCCAACGATGGTCCAAGCACCGAGCCGAAGGTGCCCGCCCACACCAGGACCGCAATGGCCTTTGCCCGCGCGTCTTCGGTGGCCAGGTCGGCCGCGGCGTACCGGGCGGTGAGCGTGGTGGCGCTGCCAGTCCCCATCAGGAGGGCGCCGACGACGAGCAGGGGAAAGAATTCGAGAAGTGTTGCGATGAATGCAGCGGTCGCTCCGAGCGCGGCAACGAGCCAACCGGTGCGGAGTCCGGGACGCCGGCCAACCTTCGACATGTAGGTGGTGATGGGCACCGCAGCAACGGCGGCGCCGACGGTGAGGCATGCGGCGGTAAAGCCGGCGAGAGTTTCGCTGCCGGTAAGGTCCTTCGCCAGGGGCGCGGTAACGGGAAACACTCCTGCCGAGCTCATGCCTGCAGGGATGACCGAGACCATCAGCACGCGAATGGTGCGTTTCTGAATGGCGCCGTGCTGATCGGGCGAGGGTCCGCCTGACACGGTGCTGAACTGAGTATCGGCCACGCCGAAGGCTAGATCACCGGTTGTGGATTGCCCGAATGAGATTCGGGGCGCTGAGTTTCCTGAGGGCGGCCTTAGAGCGTTGCGGCAAGGTCGGCCAACGCTGTGTCGGCGTTCATTTCGATGGGGTCGCCATGACCGACGAGCAGGGTGTTGAAACTCAGGCTTGCAAGGGTCTTGACCGACTCGAGTGCCTGTGGGGTGTCGGTGTTGAACCGCTCCGGCCCCAGGGCGACGCCGCCGTCTTCGGTCCAGATGGCATCGCCGGCGATGAGCAGGCTGGCTTCATGGTCGATAACTGCCATATGGCCTGCGGTATGGCCGGGTGACCAGACGGTTTCGAACCCAAAGATCTCTTCGCCGCCAACCAGACCGGAGATGGAGTCGTTGCTCAGCGCGTTGAGGTCGGCTTCGCCTGCGTAGGCGGTGGCGTTTACCGCGGCGGCCAGAACTTGGTCGATCGAACCGGCGTGGTCGCCGTGGTTGTGGGTGAGGATGACGTGCTCGACGTCGTTGTAGTTCAGCCCGAGCGATTGGAGCGATTCGCCGATTGCCTCGGCACTGCCCGCCGTGCCGGTGTCGACGATCGCTGCCTTGTTGCCCCGAGCCAACACGTATGCCGACACAAACCCAAGGTTGGTGCGTGCCCACCGCAACGCTTCGTCCGCTGGCGCCTCAGCGTCCGTTGAACCCTCGTCGGTGCCTGACACCGCCGAGTCTGCGTTGGTGCCAGACACCACCGTTGTTGCAACGGTTGCGGGTGGTTCGGTGCCAGACACCGCCGTGTTTGCAACGTTGGCCGCCGGTTCGGAGGACGAGCAGGCGGCGAGAATCGATGGGGTGATGACCGCCATGGCCATGGTGCCTTTGCCGACATCACCCAGAAAGGCCCGCCGCGATTTATGTCGGGCTCTCGGATAGAACACCGGGCCTGTGTGGTGATGATGCTCGTGACCGACTGGGTCACCGTCGATGGTATGAATGCCGCACATGCTCTGACCTTAGGGGTCCGTCGGCGCTACTCGTTGGCAGAGCCGACCGCATACCAAAAATGCCCGCTCCACGTTCTTCCCATCAGGCGGGATGAGGGTTTGTGAGTACTGCTCTGAAGTAGGTCTGTTGACGATGACCAGAGGTACGTTTCTGCCCCATGAGCGCGCGCCGCCGCAAGGCCGACCGCACAAAGCGGACTCGCAACCCCGTTGCCGAGCAACCGCCGTTTGCGCAGCCGCGCCTTCTCATGGCGCCAACGGCCATCGTGAGCGACGACGAACTCGAGGCGATACACCAGGCTTCACTGCGGGTACTGAGCGAAACCGGCATCGACTTTCTCCATCCCGACGCGCTCCGAATGCTGGCTGGGGCGGGCGCCAGAGTAGACGGCGAGCGGGTGCGGTTCGACCCTGAGATGATCGCCGAGTACATGGCGCACATCCCTTCGGAGTTCACACTTCACGGCCGGCTTCCCAACCGCGATCTGCGCATCGGCGATAACTGGATTTGCTACTCGTCGGTGGCGAGCGCCCCCAACTACGTGGGTCTCGATGGGCAACGACGCACCGGCGATCGGGCGGGGTTCCAAGACTTCTTACGGCTTGGTCAGATGCTCAACTCGGTGCACACGTTTGCCGGATATCCGGTTGAGCCAATCGACCTTCACGCATCGATCCGTCATCTCGAAGCTGCTTACGACGCGCACACCCTCACCGACCGGGCCTTTCACATCTACAGCCTTAGTCGCGAGCGCAACCTCGACGGCATCGAGATGGCGCGCATCGCTCGGGGGATCGACGACGAAACCCTCGAGCGCGAGCCAAGTTTGGTGAGCATCATCAACGCCAGTTCGCCGCTTCGCTACGACACCGTGATGTTGGAAGGCATCATCCAGATGTCGGCCCGCAACCAGGTGATCGTCATTACGCCGTTCACGCTTGCGGGGGCGATGGCGCCCATCACCATCGGCGGAGCGGTGGTGCAGCAGAACGCCGAAGCCCTCGCTGGTTTGGTGTTTACCCAGGTGGTCCGAAAGGGGGCGCCGGTGATGTACGGCGGGTTCACGAGCAATGTCGATATGCGATCGGGTTCGCCGGCATTCGGAACGCCCGAGTACGCAAAGGCATGCCTCATTGGCGGCCAACTCACCCGTAAGTATCAGGTGCCGTACCGGTCATCGAACGTGAGCGCCTCGAACGCAATCGACGCGCAAGCCGGGTACGAGAGTGTATGGGCGCTGTGGGGAGCCATCATGGGCGGGGCCAACTTCATCATGCACGGCGCCGGATGGATGGAGGGTGGACTGCACGCAAGCCTCGAAAAGATGGTCATCGACGCCGACCTTCTGAACATGGTGTCGACCTTCCTGGCGCCGCTCGACCTGAGCGACGATGCGCTCGCCGTCGATGCCATCGCCAAGGTCGGCCCAGCGGGACATTTCTTTGGCGAAGCGCACACCCAGGCTCGTTACACCAACGAGTTCTACTCGCCCATGGTGTCGGACTGGCGGAACTGGGAAACCTGGGAAGAAGCGGGTTCGCCCGATGCCAAGAGCCGGGCTAATGCCACTGCCAGAGAGATTCTGGCCAACTACGAGAAGCCACCAATCGACGACGCGATCGAGGCCGAACTGCGAGACTTCGTCGATCGACGAATCGCCGAGGGTGGCGTGGCTACCGACTACTAAGGGGTATCGATGGAAACGAATGGTCTTGACTACGAAACCGTGACGGTCGAGCGGCCCTACTTTGAGGAACGATCATGAAAGACCACGCACAGGTAGTCGTCATCGGCGGAGGCGTGGTTGGCGCATCGGTGATGTATCACCTCACCAAGGCTGGCTGGACCGACGTGGTCATGGTCGAGCGACGCGAGCTCACGCACGGGTCGACCTGGCATTCGGCCGGTGGCATGCACACGCTCAACGGCGACCCCAACGTCGCCGCGCTGCAGAAGTACACGGTCGAGCTGTACCACGAGATTGAAAAGATCTCCGGCCAGGACTGCGGCATTCACCTCACCGGTGGCCTCGTGTTGGCCGACTCTGACGAGCGGCTCGACTTCCTCAAGATGGCCAATGCCCGCGCCCAGTACCTGGGTATGGAATCGCACATGATCTCGGCCGAAGAGGCCCACGAGATGGTGCCGTTCCTCGAACCCAAATTCTTCAAGGGCGCCCTGTTCGATGCGCATGAGGGCCACGTCGACCCGAGCGGTGTGACTCACGCGTATGCCAAGGCTGCGCAGATGGCCGGTGCCGAGATCTACAAACACACGTGGGCTCATGCGATTACACCAAGAGGTGGCTCAGGTAGCCGGGACGGATGGGACATCCATCTGCACAACACCCAAACCGACGAAGACCTTGGCAGCATTCACTGCGAGCACTTTGTGAACGCCGGTGGCTTGTGGGCTCGCGAGGTCGGCCGTATGACCGGCCTCGAGATTCCGATCTTGGCGATGGAGCATATGTACATCCTCACCGAGGCCGTGCCCGAGCTTGCCGAGTGGCGCAAGACCTCGAGCCTGCCCGGGTTCCACGTGATGGATCTTGGTGGCGAGATCTACATGCGCGAAGAGGGCGAGGGGTTGCTTCTTGGCACCTATGAGCCGAACGGCGTGCCGTGGTCTCCGCACACCACTCCGTGGGACTTTGGCGCGCAACTTCTGCCGCCCGATCTCGATCGAATCGCGGCCAACCTCGATCTGGGGTTTCAGCACTTCCCGATCTTCAACGAGGTTGGTTTGAAGCAGACCATTAACGGGCCGTTCACCTTTGCGCCCGATGGCAACCCGTTGATTGGCCCGGTGAAGGGCCAACCCGGCCACTGGTTGGCCTGCGGTGTGATGGCTGGGCTGAGCCAGGGCGGCGGCGTTGGTTTGTCGATGGCCAATTGGATGACCGAAGGCGACCCGGGTTTCGACGTTTGGGGCATGGACAACGCCCGGTTCGGCGACTGGGCGACCCCCAGGTACACGGCGGCCAAAGTGGTCGAAAACTACGGTCGTCGGTTCCGAATCTCGTTCCCCAATGAAGAGCTACCGGCGGCTCGCGGTCATCTGAAGAGCCCGATCTATGACCGGTTGGCCGAACGCAACGCTGTGTTTGGTGCGGCGTACGGACTCGAGTATCCGCTGTGGTTTCAGCGCGAGGGTGAGGCGCCGGAGGAAGACGTAACGTTCCGCCGGTCGAACGCTTTCGCCGTCGTTGCCGACGAGGTAGCTACCGTGCGATCAGCGGTGGGCATGGTCGAGACAACGGGGTACGCCAAGTACGAGTTCAGCGGACCGAATGCTCGTGCGTGGCTCGATGGCATTCTAGCCAACAACATCCCCAAGGTCGGTCGTATGGCGCTTTCGCCCATGCTCAACGAGCACGGCAAGCTCATCGGCGACTTCACCGTGGCCGCTCTGGCCGGCGACCGGTTCATGGTGTTCGGATCCGGAACCGCCGAGCGCTACCACGAACGCTGGTTTATCGATCACCTCCCAAGCGACGGGTCGGTTCACTTCCGGACCTGTGGCATTGAGCTCACCGGTCTCTCGATCGCGGGCCCAAACTCTCGGGCGTTGTTGGCCGAGCTGTGCGATTTCGATGTTTCCAACCAGGCGATGCCGTTCCGCGACGTGTGCGAAACCTACGTCGGCGCAGTGCCGGTCGTTTTGGGTCGGCTGAGTTTTTCGGGCGACCTGGGCTACGAGATGTGGTGCGCTGCCAGCTACCAAACCCAACTCTTCGACACCCTTGTCGAAGCAGGGGAGAACTATGGGCTTGGCTTGTATGGCATCCGGGCCCTCGACTCGATGCGCTTCGACAAGGGCTGGGGTGGCTGGGCCACCGAGTATCGCCCTATCTATGACCCGTTCGAGGCGGGCATGGGTTGGATGGTGAAGCTCGACAAAGAGTTCATTGGCCGCGACGCCGCAGCGGCCGTTGCCGATGCGGGCCCTGCTCGCAAGCTGGTGTTGTTTTCTGTCGACCCGGGCGTTGGCGATGATGCCGCCGACCCGATCGGCGATGAACCAATCTGGCACGACGGCAAGGTCATTGGCTGGGTCACGTCGGGTGCATACGCGCATCACAGCCAGTTGTCGATGGCCATGGGTTACGTGCCCATCGAGATCGCTGACAAAACCGAGGGCTTCGAAATAGAGATCGTCGGGCAACGCAAAGCGGCAACCCGTCTCACCGAGCCACCCTTCGACCCAACCGGCCAACGAATGCGCAGCTAATCGGCGCTTTGTGACGAGTGGTTAGGTCTGGCCGGTTTGACGGGCGAGCATCTTGGAGAAGTGCTCCTTGAAGTTCGAACCCTCGCTTGTCCAGTGGCCGGGTGTGTTATGCCGGGCCGCAGGAACATGAAGCGTAAAGGTTTCGCGCTGTGGAAGCTGACAGGCGTCGGCATCGCACGACTGCCATCGCACCGTCCCGGTGATTGTGAGGGTCGCAGCGCCTTCGTCGTTGGTGGTGAGCGGCCGAGACATGTGAGCAATCGGCACACGTATCTCGACATCGCCGTCGAACACCTGAAGCGTCTCGCCGGTGCCGGCCAGTGTGTACGGAGCCGTCGCTGGGAGCTGGGCGGCCTCAACGACGAGTCCGACCTGTTCATCGACCTCGACTGAAGTGGCCACCATGCCCTCCGGCACGGGATTGCCGTACAGGTGGTAACCCTCGGGAACGCGTAGCTCAACAACGAGATCTCGCACCACACCAGCATTGAGAACGGTGCCGTCGAAGTTGACCGTGTAGGTGACTTCTTCGACGTGTCTCGGTTGCGTCGGCGCAGCGAGATCGACCTTTTTGCCGAGGGCTGCCCGCAGCAACTGGTCGGCTGATGGTCGAAGCATGAAGCTCGACTCGAAGAACTTCTCGATGATGATTCCGTCGGCATCGATGACGTAGGTTCCCGGAAACGGGATGCCATACCAAGGATGATCATCGGGGTCGGTGAGCGTGTTGAGGATGCCAAAGCGCTTGATGATTTCACTGTCGGGGTCGGACAGGAGGGGGAACGACACGCGGTGTTGGGTGGCGTAATCAGCGAGCGCGTCGGGCTCGTCATAGCTCAGGGCGTAGACGGCGACGTTCGCGTCAGCGAATTTCTGGGCGTGATCCTGCAGCTCGACCAGCTGCGACCGGCACGGCGGTCACCACACTGCCGACCGGTAGAACACGATGACCGCGGCTCGCTTGCCGCGGTCATCGTGCACATCGAGCGTGTCACCCGTGTGGGTCGGGGTGACGATGTCAGGAAGTCGTTCGCCAATGGCCGGGCCCGTCGGGAAGTCGCCAAGAGGATCCTGCCGAGGTCCCTCGCCAGGCTTGAATGGCCCGATCGCACCGAACTTGTCTTCCCACATTCCCGACGCATGCTTGGTGGCAAAAGGGGATGGGTCAGGCAAAGCGGACGTCATGCCCGAAATGTACAACCGAGCAGTTTCGAGGTCGAAAAGAAGCGGATCGGTTCGACTAGCTGAGTTTGGCGTGGGCTCGGTTCATGGCGCTGACGATTGCCCGCATCGAGGCGGTGGTGATGTCGGTGTGCACACCACATCCCCACAGCTCGACGCCTTCCACAATCATCTCGACGTAGGCAACCGCTTGCGCGTCGGCCCCCGAGCCTTTTGAGTGTTCGTGATAGTCGAGCACCCGAAGATCCTTGTTGAACGAGTCGCGCAAGCCTTGCACGAAGGCATCGAGCGAGCCGCCACCTTCGCCCTGCACGACCACCTGATCGCCATCGTTGGTGACCCGAGCAGTGAGCAGCGTGCGATCTTCGCCCGCTGCGTTCTGCGCGGCTTCGTAACCACTGAGACGATACGGCGCATCAAGATCGAGGTAGCGGCTGGCGAACTCGTTGTAGATCTGCGAGCCGGTGATCTCTTTGCCCGTGTCGTCGGTGATCTCCTGGATCGACCGGGTGAACTCGATCTGCATTCGGCGAGGAAGATCGAACTGGTTCTCGGTCTTGAGAAGATACGAAACGCCGCCCTTGCCCGACTGGCTGTTGACCCGAACAACATCTTCGTATGATCGGCCGACGTCTTTGGGATCGATAGGGATATAGGGAACCTCGAACAGATCGGTTCCGGATTGTTCCAGCGCGTCGAAGCCCTTCTTGATGGCATCCTGATGCGACCCCGAGAATGCGGTGTACACCAAGTCGCCCACATAGGGATGACGCGGGTGCACGGGCAGCTGGTTGCAGTGCTCGGCGATACGGCGGATCTCACTGATGTCGCTGATATCGAGCATCGGGTCGACGCCCTGGCTGAACAGGTTCATCGCGATGTTCACCACATCGACGTTGCCGGTGCGTTCGCCGTTGCCGAACAGCGTGCCTTCAACCCGGTCGGCGCCGGCCATCACGCCAAACTCGGCCGCGGCGACGCCGGTGCCTCGATCGTTGTGCGGGTGCAGGCTAAGGATGATGAGGTCGCGCTTGGCGAGGTTGCGGTGCATCCACTCGATCATGTCGCCATAGATATTGGCGGTGCTCATCTCGACCGTTGCCGGCAGGTTGATGATGACTTTACGGTCGGGCGTAGGGTCGAAAACGTCGACCACTTCGTCGCAGATTCGCTTAGCAAACGGCAGCTCGGTGCCGGTGAAGGACTCGGGCGAGTACTCGTAACGGATGGCCGTGTTGGGAATCTCCGACTCCAGGTTCTTGCAGAGCTGGGCGCCATCGGTTGCGATCTTGATGATGCCGTCCTCGTCGAGGCCAAACACCACCTTGCGCTGAAGCGTGGACGTGGAGTTGTAGAGGTGAACGATGGCCTGCTTGCTGCCATCGACCGACTCGTAGGTGCGACGAATGAGTTCTTCTCGGGCCTGGGTAAGCACCTGGATGGTGACATCGTCGGGGATAGCACCCTGCTCGATGATTTCGCGCACGAACTGGAAGTCGGTGTCAGAGGCCGAGGGGAAACCCACCTCGATCTCTTTGAAACCCATCTCCACCAGCTTGGTGAACATCTTCCACTTGCGATCGGGGTCCATGGGCTCGATGAGCGCCTGGTTGCCGTCGCGAAGATCTACCGAGCACCACAGCGGCGCTTTGGTGATGGTTTTGCTGGGCCATGTGCGATCGGGAAGATCGACCTGACCAAAGGGGACATAGCGGCTGTAGGCCATACCGCTGGTTTGTTGAATCGAATGGTTTCGATCGTTGCTTGAAGTGTTTGAACTACCGGATGTAGTCATGGTGAGTGCTCCTCGACTTGGGCTTTTTGCGAACGTACGGACTCCCGATGACCCTCAAGAACGAGGTCAGGTCATCGGGTTCGTAAGTCGCAGCGCAAGGAGGAAACGGGTCAACACGTTGTAAAGCGTAGTTGGATTTCGGCGCCGCGCCTATCCGGTTACTCGGTGGCGGCTGATGAGGCGTCGGTGGTCGCGAAGACAAACGTTCCGTTGCAATGCAACGTTTGGCTCTTCTGAAAGCCGGGAACACAACCTTCGCCTGCCACGTAGGTGCCGTCCGACCACGCTGCTTCGGCCTGAAGTTCGGCTCCGGCGAAGGCTACGTAGTCGACGTCGAGGTTCGAATCGAAGCTGGTTTCGCCGTCGGGTGATGCCGCCCAGAAGTCGGAGATGAAGCTCACCGATACATCGCCGGCGGCAACTTTTGGATCGATATCGAAGCGGTAGGTCCGCCAGAACCGAGTGGTTGCTGCTTCGGCGACCAGCGTGTCACCGATGCGGACTTCGAATCGTTCGCCACCGACGTGGCCGCGAGCTACAACGTCGATTTCACCCTCCGAGATCAGCGGGAGTCCTCGCTGGTTGCCGTGCGGGTCGACTGGTGGTGTGAGGGTGCCGGTTTCATCGAGGGTGCCGAACACAAACTTTCCACCGCACGCCAAAAGGCTCGATTGAACGAAGCCGGGGGAGCAGCCATTGGGGGCGTTGTATGCCCCTTCCGAATACACGATGGGCGAGTCAGCCTTGATGTGTTGATCGCCGATGGCCAGGTAGTCGACCTCGATGCTGCGGTCGCCGTCTTCGAAGGTGAGGTCGTTGGTGAACAGAACCTCGACGGCGCCCGAGGCGCGTGACGATATCGATGCTTCGATGGTCATCCAGTCGCTCGAGATTTGGCCGGCGAACAGCTCGACAGCTCCAACCTGGAGCGTGGCTGTTTCGGTACCGGTGGTTCCGCGAAGCCGAACCTCGATCTCTGTGGAGCCTTTGGCCGGAACTGCGCCAGCCGCTGTGGACAACCCGGCAACCGTGGCGAGTAGCCCTCCTACCAACAGGCAAACGACCGTGACGCATACAGTTGAAAAACGGCGGTTCATGATGACCTCCCAAAGCGAGACCGTCTCCTATCGGCCGTAGTCCGTTCGACCTAAGCACTTAGGCCAAATTGCCCACCGGCTCGTTTGCTGGATGCCGCGCGACACTGGTGTCTGACACCTGTGTCGGGCACACTGAGTGCGTGCGTCTCGACATTGAATCGCTTCGAATGTTTCAGGCGGTGGTTGCCACCGGAAGCTTTACCGAGGCCGCCGCGCAGCTCAACCTGACCCAGTCGGCGGTGAGCTGGAAGATGAAACGGCTCGAGGAGCGCCTCGGTGCGCCGCTCATTTCTCGCGAAGGGCGCCAGATTCATCTCACCGAATTTGGCAAAGAACTCCTTTCTCACGCCGAGCGCATCGTGGGCGCGCACGACGAGGCCGTCGACAGCCTGTATAAGTCACAGCTTGAAGGAACGGTGAAGCTGGGTACGAACGACGAGATTGAGGCCATTGCGATGGCGCAGGTGGCGTCGGGCTTTCGGCGCCGCCACCCCATGGTTCGCCTGCACCACCGGGTGGGCCTGAGCGCGCCCATCTCCCAGCAGCTCGCGGCCGGCGAGCTCGATGTTGCGGTCATCCAGACCTTCGAGCCCGAAGACGGCGATCTGGTTCTCTGGAGCGATCGACTCCAATGGGTTTGCTCGCCCAGCTACGGCGACCACGGCGGCGAATACGTTCCGCTCATTACCTACGGCAACAACTGCATTGTGCGCCCGGTGATGATCGACATGTTGAACGAGGCCGGTATCGACCACTACAGCTCGTTCGAGGCCGAAAACTCGGTGGCTGTATGGTCCGCGATTTCGGCCAACCTCGGTGTTGCGGTGATGAACGAGCGCAACTGTCTGCAGGATCACCGCATCTGGAGTCGCGATGGTCTGGATCCCACGTTGCCCGACGTGCATTTCGTCGTTCGCACCAACACCCGGTCGCGGTCGGCAGCGGTAGCGGCCTTGATCGACGAGTTTGTCGACGCCTTGGGCGTCCCAGGTTGAAACTCAGCGGATAGGCACTGGCGATATTCTGCCATCCGCTGATCCTGGCGGCTTCCAGAGAGCGGGAATCGGCGAATTTATCCTTGAACGCGCCCGGGTTGGGGTGCACACTTTCCGGCACTGGGCGATCGTCCAGTTTCTGGTCCGAGTCTTTTGAGGTGTGTCTGTCCGTGGCGACTCAATCAACCGCACACGGGACACTCGAGCCCGTCGCGCTGGAGTGTCGCGAAGGTGGCAGTCGGATCGTGGTTACCGCAGGCGACAACCAGGCCATATTGCACCCCCTATGGCTCCGCGAACGTAGCGATGAACCCGGGCAACTCGACGCCACCAACCTGCAACGGCTCTACGACGCCAACGATCTCGATCGAGGAGTCAGAGTTGTCGATTGTGCGATTGAGCGTGGGTTTCTGCGGTTCGAGTTCTCCGATGGCCACAAAGCCACGATGCCGGCAGGGCGACTTCTGGGCGACCTGGGATGGCTCGATGATCCCGAGGCCATTCCGCAACGGGAACCATGGACCAGCAGCCTGACGCCATTTCCTTATGCCGATTGGTCGGTGCTGCAGACCGATGATCCCGTCGCTACCGAAGCTGCGCTGGGGAGCTTCTGGCGTCATGGGTTCTTTGTGCTCCGGAATGTGCCCACCGAACCCGACACCCTTCGCTCGGTGGCCCAGCACCTGGGGAATCTGGTGCCCACCAACTTCGGCGAGATCTTCGATGTGGTCACCGAGATCGACCCGACCGACCTGGCGTACACGCCAATCCATCTCAACGCGCATTCCGATGGTCCATACCGCAAGCCGGTGCCCGGACTACAGATGCTGCACTGTCTGGTCAACGACACCGACGGCGGGTACTCGACCTTGGTCGATGGCTTCGGGGCGTCGCAAGAGTTGGCCGAAGCTGACCCCGAGGCGTATCGAGCGCTCACCGAGGTCGATGTCGAGTTCCGCTACGACATGATTAGCGACGTCATCATCAACCGGAGCCGGATTCTCGAGCTCGATGATGCTGGTGATTTCAAACAGATTCGGTTCTCGCACCGACTCGACTACGTGACACCGGAAGATCCCGACGTACTCGACGCGTTCTACCGGGGACGTAGCTGGCTGCGCGATCGCATGAACAACCCCACCAACCAGGTGAAGTTCTTGTTGGAACCCGGCGACGTGATGATCATGGATAATCACCGCCTCTTGCACGGCCGCACGGCGTTTGATTCGTCGAAGGGACGCCGTCATCTTCAGGGTTGCTACATCGATCACGACGGGCCCGACGCTAAGTGGCGATTGGCTCGCCGAGCGATCACCAACACCACTGGGGCCATTCGGTACACCGCGCCGAGTTAGCGAAGGGCTGGGCCTGCTGACCGCCTGCTCGCCGAAAGGCCCGTTCGTAAACGGGAGCTGCAAGCCTCGTTCACCTACTATGGCGCTCTACTCCGCCATTCGGTGCACGATAGGAAAACCCAGCCATGCCGGTTTGTTCACCCTCTTCGCCTTGTCCTCACGGTCTTGCAGGACGTCGCCTGCTCGTAGCCATGCTGGCCGTCTTCGTACTGGTGGCTGCAGCCTGTGGTGGAGGCGACGACAGTAGCGAGGGTCCACTCATCATCAGCGCCGACGATGACACGCTTATTGAGCTTCCCGATAGCGACGAAGTTGTCGAACTCGATGACGCCGCAGAACCCGCCGAGGAAGATAGCGACAGCGAGGACGCCGCAGAGGGTTCCGAAGAGTCCAGCACCGACGCCGATGAGGCTCCCGACGACACGATTCCGTTGGCCGAAGAGGATGGCGGCGCTGTCGCGCTGCTCGACAAGCTCGCCGAGTTCAACGCATGTCTGGCCCGAGAAGGGCACGAGTTCATGGGCATCCCCGGCCAGGACCCAGACCCTGCCGCGCCGTCGAACCAACCCGCGTATCTCGACGCACTCATCAAGTGCAATACTGAAACCGGCATCCAGCAGGCGTTCCAGGAGTCGCAGGCCGCCGATGCCAACCTCACCCCGGAAGAGATCGAAGAGCGAAACGAAGCCTTCGTTGTCGTCGTCGACTGCCTGCGGGGCAAGGGATGGGACATCGAGGATCCGGTGCCCAACTCCGACGGTCTCCTTCAGCCGAGCCAGGACGGGTTTGCGTCGCCCGACGGGTCGATCAATACCGACGAGATCACCGACTGCATCGCCGAGAACAACCTGCTCGAAGGGAACTAGTCGGTGGCGCTTCTGTCATCGGGTGGCCGTCGCGCCATCATCATCGCGCTGGTGGTGCTCATCGCTCTCGTAGCTGGCCTTCTGGCGTGGAATACCTTCCGTTCCGATGACGGTGACGAATCGACCGATCGGGAGATTCTTGTCACCGAGAACGTCAGCATTCGTACCCTTCGCGACGAGGTGACAGTTCGGGGCGAGTTGCGGCGAGATGAGCTTCAGGCCGTCGCTGCTACCGCCGCCGGAAACATTGGCGTCGTCAACGTCGCCGATGGTGCCACCGTCGAACCCGGGCAGGTGCTGTTCAGCCTCGATGGCCGAAACGCTGTTGCGGTGAACGCCGACTTTCCGTTCTACCGAGCGCTTCGCGTCGGCGATGAGGGTCCCGATGTCGAGCAGCTCGAGAACATTCTTTCGTCTCAGGGATATGACGTCGGCATCATCGACACCGTCTTCTCCGATGCAACGCTTCGTGGTCTCGATGCGTGGCAGCGCGACCAACGCTACGGAAGTACAACGACCGAGGTTGCCGAAACGCTGGCGGTATCGCTCGCCCCAGGAACCGGTTACACGGTGGGTGCGCAAAGTGGAGCGTCGGTGGTTATCGGCGGCAACGAACGGTCGCTGCCGGGCCAGCTCACGTCGAACTCGCCCGACTTCAGCCCCCAACCTCGGGTCGATGCCGCAACGGCCGGCGGACGCGTCGGCGCGTTCTTTCAACCGGCCACGCCACCGGAGATAACGATCATCAGCGGCCCAGCGAATGTGGCCGAAGGCGCCTCGACCACCGTGCAGTTCGAGGTCGACCAACAATTCGCAAACGACACCACGGTATCGATCGCCACAATTGGTTCAGCGCTTCCTGGTGTCGACTACACCGCACCCGGTACATCATTCGTGTTTCCCGCAAACACCTCGGTGTTCTCGCTGGTCATCGACACCCTCACCGACACCATCGTTGAGGGCGACGAAACCATCGACGTATCGCTGGTTCCATCGGCGGCGGGGCAATACGTGCTCGGCCCACTCAACTCCACCACCATCACGATCGACGGCGACCAAACGGTGCCACTACTCACGGTGGCTTCAACGTCGGCGGTGACCCCCGAAGGCGCGCCCGCAAGCTTTGTCATCACCGCCGACCGCACGGTGGCGACGGCCTATGACATCACGTACACGTTGGGTGGCACCGCAACAGCCGCCGAAGACTTCACGATCCCAACCGGCGCCGCAACGATGCAACCGGGACAAACCGTGCTCTCCATCGCCGTGCAGACCCGCCAAGACACGTTGATTGAGCCGGACGAGTCGCTGTCCCTCATTCTCGAGCCCGGTGCCGACTATCAAGTTGGTGCTGTCGGCAGCGCTGAATCGACGATCGTTGATGATGATGTGCCCGAACTAACGCTGCGCGGCCGCCGAGCGTTTAAGGAGGGCAAGTCGGTCACCTTCTTCATTCGTTCCGACCAGGCACTTCAGCAGCCGATGACCGTGAGTCTTCAGATTGCCGGAACAGCGATCCCCGGTGATGACTATCTTCAGCTTCCCAACACGGTGGTTCTGCCCGCAGGAGCCACCGAGTTCGAACTCACGGTCACCACAATCGCCGACGCGATAACCGAAGGTGACGAAGAGGTCATCATCGTGCTGGCGCCCTCGGCCGGCACCTACCGGGTGGGCTCGCTCAATACCGCCCGGCTCGTCATCGAAGATCGCGCCAGCGCCACTGGAGGCGGTGCTCCTGTTGTGGAGTTGTCGTCGGATTCGGCGACGGTGTTCGAAGGCCAACCAGCCGTCTTCACCGTTCGTATGCATAGCGAGTCGGCCGAACCGATCGACGTGTTCTACACCTACAACACCGGCAGCGCAGTGGTTGGCGTCGACTTCAGCGAAACAACCGGTCGGGTCACGATTCCGCCCGGCCAACTCAGTGTCCAGATTCCAGTGCAAACGCGCCAGGACGACATTGTTGAAGGCGACAAGACCGTCACGCTGCAGTTGGTTGGCGGCGCCGACTACGCCGTCGGGTTGTGGAACCGAGCCTCCACCACCATCGAAAGTGAAGATGTCCCCGAGCTCACCATTACCGGCGGGGGGACCATCGATGAAGGCGACAGCGCGTCGTTTACCATCACGGCCGATCAGGCTCCGGTAGAGCCCACGTCGGTGAGCTACCAGGTGGTCGGTAGCGCAACGCCGGGAGTCGATTTCACGCCGCTGCCCGGCACCATCACGCTGGCCGCCGGACAACGCTCGGTCACCGTGTCGCTCGACTCCCTCAACGACGACGTCGTGTTCTTGCCCACCGACATGGTTGTCGGCGACTGGCCGGCACGAATCGGCAACGTGTCCGTCGATGGTGGTGACCTGGTGCAGCCGGGCCAGCCCATTCTTAGCCTCACCGAATCCGACTTCACCGTGAAGTTGCTGGTGAGCGCGTCCGAGCGAGCGCAGCTTGCTGTGGGGCAGGTTGTCGAGGTCAACCTGGCGGCCGGCGACCAGACATCGCCGGGAATCATCACCACCCTCGACGAGAATCCAACCGTCGACCCCGCGGGCGGCGAAACCTACGAAGGTTTTGTGGCCGTCGACAATGAGTTTGCTGCGGTCGATGGCGCGGTCGTGACCATCGAGGTCGTTCTCGACGAGCGCCCCGATGCAGTGGTGGTGCCCATCGCCGCCGTCAGCCAGGGCGGGTCTGGCATCGATCAGGTTCGGGTGGTCGATCGCGAGAACGGTCGAGTGCTTCGCGTCGAGGTCGAGACCGGCCTCATCGACGGCGCCTTTGTCGAGATCATCCGCGGGTTGGAGGGCGACGAACTCATCGTTGTCCGGGTCGACTCGTAGGGTCGAGTCGCCATCCCGATGACCACCTCACCCGACGTACTCGCAGAATCTGGCGCACTTCTCGAACTCGACGGTGTCTCTCGGGTGTACGGCGTCGAGGTGCTGGTGCACGCGCTGCGCGATGTCGATCTCAAAGTGATGCCCGGCGACTTCATGTCGATCGTCGGCCCCTCGGGTTCGGGCAAGAGCACCATGTTGGGTTTGCTCGGACTCCTCGATCTGCCGACGAGTGGATCGATTCGCATCGGCGGTGTCGATGCCACCCAACTCGAAGACACCGAGCGGTCGCGCCTGCGGGGCGACGCGATCGGGTTCGTTTTTCAGCAGTTTCACCTGATTCCTCATCTGACGGCGCTCGGAAACGTAGAAACTGCGCTGCTGTATCGAGGCATCAAGGCTCGAGATCGACGCGATCGGGCCATGGGCGCGCTCGAGCAGGTTGGGCTTGGCGAGCGATACGACCATCGACCCATCCAGATGTCGGGTGGCGAACAACAACGGGTTGCGTTGGCTCGGGCCATCGTCACCGAGCCGCTCATCGTGCTTGCCGATGAGCCGACCGGTGCGCTCGACACCGAGAACGCAGCGAACGTGATGGATATTTTTGGGTCGCTGCGATCGCCGGATCGGGCGATCGTGTTCGTCACCCATGACTTGGAAATCGCCGATCTCACCGACCGGAAGATCAGCATGCGCGACGGGCAGATCGTGGGCGATGAGCAGCAGGTGCACGAAACGAGTACCGCCCGATGAGCCGATTCATCGAACTCGTCGGTGTCTCGATTGCTGGGCTCACGGCCCGGAAAGTGCGAACGCTGCTCATCATGCTCGGACCAATTCTGGGCGTGTCGGCAATCATCGCGGCCATTGGTTTCAGCGAAAGCAGCAAGGGCGATCTCAAGTCGAAGCTGGCCGAGCTTGGTACCGACCTCATCGTCGTTTCCGCGCAGAACACCATCGGTGGAGTCGGAGGAGATCCGAAGCTCCCGGTCGAGGCGGTAGCGCGGGTCGACCGGCTCGATACGGTGGCGCACGTCTCGGCGGTCATCGAGCTTCCGGGCATCGTCACGCTGCCCTTTGAAGGTTCGCGGGAGTTCTACCAAGCGTTTCCCGTGCCGGTAATCGCTGCCGACGGCAGGCTGCCCGCGGCCGTTGACGTCGACGTCGTTTCGGGCCGCTGGCTGAACGATTTCGACAACGCAAACGAGGCGCGTACCGCTGTTATCGGTGTCGAACTGGCCGAGGAATACGCCTATCAGCGAAACGAGGTCCGCACCATCACGCTCGACGGCATCAACTACGCCGTGGTGGGAGTGCTCGACAAGGTTGAGTTGGTGCCATCGCTGAACACCACGGTGTTCATTCCACCGGCCACCGCAGTCGCCGATTGGGGAGTCGAGGACGAGGCGCCGAGTCGGCTCTATGTTCGGTCGCCCGGAGCCACCGAACTCACCGCCGATGTGCTGCCAACCGTCATCAATCTTGGTGGTCCCGAGGATGTTGGGGTCGAGGTGCCATCCGATTTGCTCGAAACCGAGTCGCAGGTGGATTCGACCTTGACCGTACTCACGATTGCCATGGGGGTTATTGCCCTCACCGTGGGCGGGGTCGGTATCGCCAACGTGATGTCGATTTCGGTCATCCAGAGGTCCGGAGAGATCGGCATTCGGCGAGCGCTCGGCCATAGTCGGGCCACCATCGCCGGCCAGTTTCTGCTCGAGGCAATCGCGGTGGGCGTGCTGGGCGGCGTCATCGGTGCCGTGGTGGGGGTTGCCGTCGTTTGGGCCTTGGCAGAGTTGAACGATTTTGTGGTTGTCCTCAACCGGCAGGTGATCGTTTTGGCTACCGTCGCGGCAATGCTGGTGAGTGTTCTGTTCGGGCTGTACCCCTCGATGAAGGCAGCCCGACTCGAACCGCTCGAAACTCTGCGCCTCGGCTAGTGCGGATGCATTCCGCCGTCGGCGATGAGGGTTTGACCGGTCACGAAACTCGAGGCGTCGCTGGCCAGGAATAGCGCCGGACCAACCATCTCGTCGGCGTGGGCAGGTCGAGCGATGATCTGGCGCATGGCCATGGCGTCGGGCCCCGACTCGGTGTTGCGTGTCATGTCGGTGTCAACCGTTCCCGGGGCGATGGCGTTGACCCGAATGTTCTTCGTGCCCAACTCGGCTGCGTAGGAGCGGGTGAGCCCCAGAAGTGCGGCCTTCATCGACGCATACATCGATGTGCCGTTGGCAAACATGAAGGCACCGATGCTGCTGACGTTGATGATGCTGGCGTGGTTGCTTTCGGCCAGCTGCGGCGTGGCTGCCTGAATGAGCAGTGCGGGTCCGCGGAGGTTGACATCGAACGACTTGGTCCAGCCTTCCGGGGTTTGGTGACCAACGGGAAGTGCCAGCGCGTTGGCAGCATTGTTGACGAGGATGTCGACTCCGCCGAATGCATCGACCGCTGCGGCCACCAAAGCCTCACCGGTTTCGGGGGCACCCATGTTGGCCGGAATGCCAAGCGCATTGCCGCCCATGCCTTTCAGGTGAGCTTCGGTTTCTTCACAGGCATCGGCTTTGCGGCTCGACACCACAACGTTTGCTCCGGCGGCCACGAACCCTTCGGCCATGGCCCGGCCGATTCCCCGAGTGCCACCCGTAATGATGGCGGTTCGTCCGGTCAGGTCGAAAAGGGTTTGTAGCTTTGCGTGATCCATCGCACCAAGGTACTGGGCCAGCGCAACCGGCAATGAATGCTGCTGGCGTGTCCCCCGCAGGGTGGTGCTGGGGCGAGTAACCATCATGAACTCGAAACGATCAACGCTGAGTGTGTTGGCCGTGGCGTCGATGATCGCCCTACTGCTTGGTCTCGTCGGCGACGCCCAGGGAGCGGCGCCGCCAAAGCTCACCTGGGGCCCCGACGCCACGTCTCCTTCGGCTGACTGGACCAAGCCGGCGCTCGGCAAGCGGTACCGCGACCCGGCGTATCGCACTCGGATTCGACGAGTCACCTCGGCCGAGGGCACCCGGTTCGATCGCAACACCTATAGCCGTCGTCAGGCTGAGAACAGTCGCGGCAGCCTCTTTATGACCTACCACGGCGAGGCCGAGTATCGCATCTACAACCGGCGCACGCTCACGCTCAAACGCATCCTCGACATTCACCCCGATGCCGAACCGCAGTGGCATCCAACCCATCGCAACGTGATCCGCCATATCGCCGGGTCGAACTCGTCGGTGGGCGACCTTCGCCTCTACCAAACCAACGTCCGCAACGGTCGCACCAAAGTCATCGCCGACCTCACCGAGCGGATTCAGCGGGTCTGGCCCGATGCGCGGTACCTGGCCGACCGGGCCGAGGGTTCTCCCAGTGCCGACGGCACGAACTATGCCTGGATCGTGTTCGATGCCAGCGAGCGGCAATTGGGCATCGTCTCCTACGACCTCAAGGCTGACAACGTTTTGGGCGCGGTTCCGATGCGAGCGGGGCATACGGTCGATTGGGTGTCGGCATCGGTGACCGGCGCGTACATGGCGGCCGGCTATGACGATGGCACCTATGTGTACGACGCCGACCTCACCAATCTTCGTAGGCTCACCCTTACGGGCGAGCACAGCGATCTGGCGCTCAACGCCGACGGCCGCGACGCGTACGTTTACATCGACTTCAGCGCCGGCCCCGACGCCGGTTGGCTGGTGTCGATCGATCTCGACACGCTCGAACGAGCCCGAATCTTTGATGTGTACGACGACGCCAACACGTCGGTCCATATCTCGGGCAAGGGTTACGACCGTCCCGGGTGGGTGGTGGTGTCCACCTACAACTGCAAAGAGCCGGGAGCGTGGACATGCGAGAAGGTGATGGCGGTTGAGATGGTCGACGGTGGCCGGGTTCTCAACCTTGCCCACACCTACAACTGTGGCGACGAGTACTGGACCGAACCCCACGCCGTGGTGAACCGATCGTTCACCCGGGTGTACTTCAACAGCGATGGTGGGTCTTGTGGCACCGACGCCGAGGTGTACCTGCTCAGGGTGCCGTCGACCAGGCGGTTCCGCTAGCTATGCATAACTTGGGACGGGGTTTGCCACAATGATCGTGGTGAACGACGTCGTCGGCGCTCCCGCAGAGCCGCTACTCCGCACGACGGAGACCTTCGAGCAGTACTACCAGCGCGACTATCGCAAGCTGCTTGGCCTGGCGTTTGTGCTCACCGGTGCGCAGGGCCCAGCCGAAGACTTGTGCCAAGAGGCGCTTACCGAAGCGCATCGCAAATGGGCCACGATCGGCGGCTACGAAAAGCCGGGTGCCTGGGTTCGACGAGTGATGGTGAACAAGAGTTCGAGTCGCCGCCGCAAGCTGCGGGCCGAGGCGAAAGCCCTGCTGCGGCTTGGTACTCGAGCCGACGTGCAGGTCGAACCCACCGAGCGAAGCCTCGAGGTGTGGGAGGCGGTGCGCAAACTTCCCGAGCGCCAATCACAAGCCATCGCCCTGCACTACTGGGACGACTTACCTCGCTCCGATATTGCCGAAATTCTTGGCTGCAGTGACGAAACGGTAAAGACCCACCTCAAGCGAGGTCGTGCGGCCTTGGCCCAGCACCTCGAAGCCTTCAACGCCTCCGACGAATCGCCAGAAGAGAACACCAGCTCATGAACGACAACCTCAAGATCGAAACCGAGCTTCACACGGCGTCGGCCAACCTGGCGGCGGGCCTCGATGACGTTGCGGTGCCCGCGTTCAAGCCCACTCGCCGCAAAACACCTGCCGTTGCCGCCGCGCTTTTGTTGGTGATCGGCGGGGTGTTCGCCGCAACCCGTGCCGACGATGCGCAGAACATTCGCACCCCAGTGGCCGAGGAGGGCGACCCAGCGCCCGAGACATCCCTCGTTGACGACACCTCAGAAATCATTGAACCCGAGGCAATCTTCGGGCAAGACGCCACCCCGCCGTCCGCCGATGGTTTCGTAACCGCCGGGCTCCTTGAATGGGCCAATGATCCGGCCTATGGCACCGAGGTGCGGCAGTTCACCACGGCCGCCGGCACCCGCTTCGACGTTATTGCGTCGGCCAACCGGGCCATCGAGAACGCCGACGGTTCGCTTGTGCTCACCTATCACGGCACCGACGGATATCGGGTCACCGATCGCCAAAGTGGCGAACTGGTTCGTGCGGTCGAGGTGGCCTTGCTGTCGGAACCACACTGGCATCCAACCAACCCCGAGTTACTGCGCTACCTGCCAAACCCCGACGCCGAGGGCGAACTCCTTCGACTCTTGGAAACCAATGTGCTGACTGGGTCTACCGAGATCATCACCGATATCGCTGGGAGGGTCCGCAACGTCGAATTCGACGCCATGTTGTGGTCCGATGGTCACCGCATGAGCACCCGCGAACAGGGTGGTCCAAATGCTGACGGGTCGCTGCACGCTTGGATCATCGACGATGCCGACGGTCAACCGCTTGGCGTGCTCAGCTACGACCTCGATGAGCAACTGGTGGTGGGTCGGGCTTCGTTACGCACCGATTCCGGCGCTGTCGATTACGTATCGGTGTCGCCCTCGGGCGATTTCGTGCTGGTCGCGTACGCCGACGCAACGTTCATCTACGACCGTCAGTTCGGGGCCGAGCGTCAACTAACCGTGGGCAACGACAACGGTGATTTCGCCCTCGCAGCAGACGGGTCGGAGGCATTCGTGGTGATCGACTTCGGCCCCGATGACGATGCCGGGTGGCTACTGTCGATCGACCTCGAAACGCTGCGACGCACCCGAATCTTCAACGTGTTCGAGGCGGGCAGCACGTCGATGAATATTTCCGGCCAGGCATTCGACAGGCCGGGATGGGTGGTGGTGTCGACGTCGGATTGCAAGACCGAAGGCGCCTGGACCTGCGACAAGGTGATGGCGGTCGAGATGCTCCCCGACGGGCGAATCGTCAACCTGGCCCATACCTACAGCTGCGCCGAGTCCACCTGGACCAAACCGCTGGCCGTGCCCAGCAAAGACTTCACCCGGGTGTACTTCAACAGCGACAGCGGATCCTGCAACGACGACGGCGCAGTGTTCCAACTACAGGCCCCACCCTTCGACTAGAAGGGCAACCGCTGCCCTGCGGCCGCCCGTTCCGCACGGAGCGGCTCGCAGCGCACAGCCTGGTTTGTTGTCTGGCGAGCGATCTAGGAGATCGCGCCGAGGGCGGCGTCGTAGTTGGGTTCGTCGGCGATTTCGCTGACGAGTTCGCTGTGGACGACCTGTCCTTCACCGTTCATAACCACGACGGCGCGGGCGCAAAGGCCTTCGAGCTTTCCGTCGGTCATCGCAACACCGAAGTTCTCGAGGAACTCGGGGTTCTTGAAGGTGGAAGCGGTCGAGACGTTCTCGAGGCCTTCGGATCCGCAGAAGCGGCCCTGGGCAAACGGCAGGTCGGCCGAAACGCAAAGCACAGCAGTGTTGTCGAGGCCGGCGGCCCGCTCGTTGAAGGTGCGGACGCTGGTTGCACACGTCGGGGTGTCGACGCTCGGGAAGATGTTGAGCACAACGTTCTTTCCGGCGAAGTCGGCCTTGCTGACGGCGCTGAGATCGCCACCGGTAAGGGTGAAGTCGGGAGCGGCGCTGCCTGCGGACGGCACATCGCCAGCGGTGGTAACGGCGTTTCCGCCAAGAGTGATTTGAGCCATGAGATATTCTCGCTTTCAGAAAGATTCCACGACATGTGTAGTCGATACAGAGCGATTAGGTGAAGCGTTCGGCCGGTTTCGGTTGAACTGGTTCCGGTGCCGTCTCGCCGTCGGGGTTCTTCACGAGCAACGTGGACACTGCAATGGCGACGCTGATTCCGGCGGCAACCCGAAGCGACGGGTAATAGCCGTTGCTGAGGTCATTGCCCAACGAGAGCAACAACGGGCCGATGGCCGAAGCCGCCACCGACACGGTTTGTGCGACCCCTTTGATCGAGCCGATGTGGTCGGTGCCGAACCACTTTGGGAACAGGGCGCTGCTAAGTGCCCGCACCGTGCCACCGGCCAGACCGAGTGCCAGGCCGTAAAGCAGAGCGGCTCCGCCGGGTTCGACAATGGTGCCAAGCAACGAAGCGCCGGCGAACGCCAACGGTGCCAGAGGTAGAAGCGCGCGAGGTGTGATTCGGTCGGTGAGCCAGCCCACCACGAAGCTGGCAGAAATCGCACCAACGCTGAGCGGGATAAAGATACGTGCCGCCTCGTTTTCACTAAGGCCACCTTCGGCCATGACGGAGACGTTGTGGAACGTGAGCGCGGTCGACAACGCCGACGCTAGGGCCATGATGGCGAGTAGGCCCCAGAAACCGGCAGTGCGTCGAGCTTCGCTTAAGGTGAACGAACGTTGGGGGACGAAGTCTTCCACGGCCATTCCGGCGATTCCGTCGGGAATCTGGCCGATGCTCGACGGGCGGTCGATGATGAGAAAGCGCGCCATCGGTACCACCGTGAGCGCAATGAACGCGGCCAGAACCCACCAGGATTGACGCCAACCAATGCCGGCGATGAGCGCCGAGATCACGAGCGGGCTAAGCGCCATGAGTCCCGACGTCGTGGTCATAGCGATAGCGAAGGCACGGCCCCGCTTTTCTTGAAACCACAGCGAGATGGTGGTGTCGCCGATGAGCGAAAGTGACCCCTGCCCAAACATGCGGAGGCCAACAAATGCCAGGCCCGCCATCCAAATGTTCTGCGCAAAGCCGGTAAAGGCGATGGCCACCGCAAAGGCCGCACCCACGATGGTCATGGTGTGGCTGATCCCCTTACGGTCGACCCAACGGCCAACCGAAGGCATGGCGGTCGAGGCGGTGAGGGTGCCGATGAGGTAGGCAGCCGAAATTTGCGACCGGCTCGCATCGAGGTCTTCGATCATGTGGTCGATGAACGACGACACACCGATGGTTTGGCCGGGAACGGTAAGGATCAGCGCGGCGGTCGCGAAGCCGAGCATCCGCCAACCTTGAAAAGGTCGCTCGATCTCGGTCGGCTCGCGGTGCGGCGCGGCAGGGTCGGTGGTCATGAAGAAGGGGGCGTACCTAAGCCGCTTGGCGAAAGGTGGAGCCTAGGGGCAGACGGCCAATGCCGTGACGAGTTGGGGGTTTGCGTCGACCACTTGAACATCGACAAAGCCGGCCTTCTCCATATCGCTCCGATTTCAAAATAGCCGCGACTGGCATACGCCAGCCCGCCGGTAGGGTCGGCACCTTGAGATTCGCGTTGGTGAGCGTAGTTGCTCTGGTGGTGATGGACCCATGGGGCTGGGACCAGTTTGGCCCACTTCACTGGGCACTGCTGAGCGTTGTTTGTCTCGCGGTGATCGCGAGCACGCTTGCGTCGTCGTCGGCAACGCTGATCGAACCTCGCCTGTTGATCGGGTGGAGCGTGCTGTTGGGGGCGCTCACGATCTCGTCGGCGCTGTCTGACGACCGGTGGCATGCCGTGGTCGGAACACCCGACCGACACCTGGGTTTGGTGACCTGGTTGCTGTTCTTCGGGCTCTTCGTGTCGTCGCTTTTGTGGTTCAGTCGAACCGATGACCGGGGCGATTCCGCGCAGCCCCCGAGTACCGACGCATTGCTCGTTGCGACAGCTGGCAGCCTGGTGGTAGTGGCGCTCTATGGGCTTCTTGAGTTGAGAGGTGTCGGGGGCTTCGCAAGCGAGTTCGCTGGTGGTCGTATCGGCGGCACCTTCGGCCAGCCCGCCTACCTAGGCGCCGCGGCCGTGCTAGCCCTTCCACTCGCTGGTGCCTTGGCCGCAGGGTCTGGCTACTCGACCTGGCAGCGCGCTCTTGGCGCACTGGCGTCACTGGGCGGGGTGGTGATGTTGGCAGCATCGCAGTCGCGTGGCGCGTGGGTTGGATTTGTCATTGCCATACTCACGGCGCTGGTCATCAATCGACGTCGGCTCGCGACGCTCCCGCCGACCGTTCGCAACGCGATGTTCGGCTCGATCGCGGCAGCGATCATCGGAGTGGTGGCTCTTCCGTCGCTCCGGCGCCGGGCGTGGAGCCTTACCGACCTCGACGGGGTGATCGCCGGGCGGACCGACGAGTGGCAGGTGGGCCTCCGAACCATCTCGTCGGCTGGAAGGCTCGGAGGTTTCGTGGGTCTCGGGCCCGAAGCGTACCGAACCCGTTTCGGTGAATTCGTCGACGAGCAGTACGTCATCGACTACGGCCGACTCGTGTTCACCGACCGTGCGCATAACACCCTTGTCGACACGGCGTTGGCGGCTGGGTGGATCGGACTCATCGCCTACCTGCTCGTCATCGCCGTCGTGCTTGGGGCGTGCCTTCGGTTACTTCGCGGCGATACTGCACTGGATATCGGCATCGCAATCGCCGCGCTGGCGTACTTCTTCCAGCAGCTGTTTTTGTTTCCGCTCGCCGAACTCGATCCGCTCTTTTGGGTTATTTCTGGCCTGGCTGTGGCGCGAGCCAACCGCTCGGCCGAGCCGAACCCCTGGGCGCTTACGATTCCGAAAACAGCCTTCGACGCAGGCGCCGTGGCGGCCGGCGCGCTGGCATTCGTGGCGCTCGTCGCCGGAGGACTCGACGTGATGGCCGACCGGCAGGTCGCCAAGGCGGTTCGCGAACCCAGCGACACAAAAGCGCTTGATCTGGCCGACTCGGCGCGCAACCTTCGCCCCGACTCGATTCGGTATGACTTCATTGCCTCCCGGATAGCGCAGCGCGAGCTACCCGATGGATTCGAGCGCGCGCTCGTGCGGTTGGACGACGGCCTCACGATTTCGCCCACCGACCCCGCGTTACTGGTCGAGCAGGCATCCCTGCAGCTCGAACTGGCCCGGTTCCTAACCACTGACGAATCCGACGATCGTCTCGCGGCGGCGCTTGAATCACTGGAGCACCTCGATATCATCGACCCCAATAATCCAAGGACGCAGGGGGAATACGGCATTGCGCTTGCCCTGGCCGGCAGCGAGGCTGAGGCGATCGCCCGACTCGAGCGGGCGGTGGCTCTTCTGCCAGAGAAGACCGAGCCGCTCATCAACCTTGCCGAGGTTCAAGATCGGGCCGGACAACGCGCCGAAGCATGCGATTCGTTGCGTGCCGCCGCAGCGCTCTCACCTGCCGATACAACAGTAAGCGCACGACTTTCTGAAAAAGGTTGCTGATCGACCGAACCGAATGTGCTGCCCAACGCTTTATTGGGCATGGAACTACTACTGGAGGTGCCGTCGATGTCGACGGCAGAACCCGAGAGTGCAGACACCACGAGCGTCGATCTGCGCGAGAGCGATTTCGCCTCGTTCTATGACGCCCGCTATTCCGCCATCGTCCGAGCCCTCAGCATCACCCTGGGCGACCCAGGGTGGGGTCAGGAAGCGACCGATGAGGCAATGACCCGAGCATTCGACCGTTGGCACCAGGTGTCGACGTATGCGAATCCATCGGGATGGGTGTACCGCGTTGGACTCAACTGGGGTCGCAGTTGGCACCGCCGGCTAAACCGGCGACTGCCCTGGTCTGCCGATGAGGCAGTGCTCCCCGAAACGACCGACGTGGCATTGAACGCTGCGCTCAAGGGTCTCGACATCAAGTATCGGTCAGTCGTGGTATGTCGCTATCTCCTCGACTGGTCAACCGCACAAACCGCCGAAGCACTCGACCTTGCCGAAGGCACGGTCAAGAGTCGTCTTTCCGAGGGCCTTACCCGGCTTCGAAGCACGCTCGGCGAACCCGACACGCAACCCACCGCACCTCAATCCAGCACCGACACCGGCGCTGAGAATGCACAAGCAGAGAGCAACAACTCATGAACTTTGATGACCGATTGAAGCACGAGCTTCAGAACCAAGGCGCCCAGATCAGCGTCGAACCGACCGGTGTTGACGACATCTCCAACCGATCTGCCAAGCGGCGCCAGCGTCGTATGGCTGGCATGACCGCAGTTGTAGCGGTTGTCCTGCTCGGCATCGGAGGTTTCATCGCCAACTCCGACCGCGGTGGAACGCCGGTGGCGACCGACATCAACACCGAAGCAGACGAAGACCAGACCGATGAGCTCCCCGAATCAGTCGAAGAGCCCGCCGAGGTTATCGACGGTCAACCGCTCGCCGGTTCTCCGCTTGACTTTGTCGACGTTTCGTCGGGCTCGAGCCCAGGTGGCTTTGGTGTCTTCGGTACTGGTGTTGTCACCAGCGACGCTTACTACATGTTGTCGACGGCGCCAGGTAAGCCTGCCGACGACGACTACCAGGCGTTCCGTCCGAACACGCTGTATCGATTCGATGGCACGACCTGGACAAACACGTCCTTTGACGACCGGTTCATAACGAGCCTTTCATCCGATGGTGATGTTCTGTACACCGTCAGCACGGGTACGAAGACGTCTGACAATCCAGCCGTTGGTTCATCCACCGATGGTGGCGAAAGCTGGCAATGGACCCCGATCGACCTCACCGAACAATTTGGTGACGATCCTGCTGCATGGGTCGGAGTCAACATCGTGTCGTCCTCGGCCGACGGTTCAACCTTCGTTATTGTCCACGACAGCCCCGGACCCGACTGGGTTGAAGGCATCGAATTTGCGATGGCAGCGGGTCTCGATATCGACGAATCCGATGAAGTCATCGACCTCACCATCGAGGGGATCAGATGGGTGCCCGGACAGTTCGAACTCTCGCCGTGTGCCGCAGAAATCGACAGCTACCTGGAAGCCAACCTTCCGGCAGAGGTTGAAGCCCTCGAGGAAGAGATGACTGCGATCTACAACTCGGTCGGATCCGAAGATGAATTCTCCGACGAACAGATGGCACGGTTGGAAGCAATCAACGAGCAGCTGAGAAACATCTACGACCAAAACTGGGCTGATGCGATTGCGTCTCTGCGGACATCAGGAACCGGTTGCGAGGCCCATGCCGACTGTCTCGACAGCGAGCGGACCTTCAACGAACGCTGGTCCACCATCGAGGAGGGCGACCCTGCCGGGGTCGACTACGAAGCAATCGAGCAGGAGTATCAGGATTGGCTCGACAACTCCGGTTGCGGCGAGGTTCTCGGTTACCAGGACGACGAATTCAGCGATGACGAGATCGAGACGGCCACCTGGGCCGAACTTGGTGTCGAGGTTCCCGCAAGCTGGTACGGCTCAACGGTCGGCTACCTGGTGGCGGATGGCCAATCCCGGGCACTCGGGACCGTCGGCCCCGATGAAACTGGCTGGCTCGAATCCGTCGAGTACGACGGCAGCACCTTCAGGGTCGTGTTCAACGGCGTGTGGGGTCCCGAGGACGAGGCGGGAAGCGCCTTCCCCGAGTCCACCGTGTACTCGTCAAATGACGGAGCTACGTGGACCACATCCACCCGGCCATTCGGAATTCCACGCATTCCAGTCAACGGTATGACCTTCGCCATCGACTGGTCCGAAGAGCAGTCGAGCATCGTGCGAAGTGGACCGAACGGCTCCGAGCGGCTTTCTCTGGAAGATCTTGCACCCAACATCGACACTGCCGGCTACTTTGCCGAGCGGGTCTATGTGGGCGACTACGGCGTGGTCATCACCGCCTCCAGGTGGCAAGAGTTCGAGACAGCCAACCCGGTTGATTCGATCGTGCTTTACAGTCCCGATGGTTTGAGCTTCGGTGCAACGCCGCTACCTGGATTGAGCGCTCACAGCGTGATGGTCGGATCGAACGGAGTGATCGTCTTCTCCAACGATCCGTCGCTCGCCAACAGCGACACCCCGCAGCCGGTTTGGTTCGGAACCGCCCAATAGAGCCGCCCAGAAGAAACAGAGCACTGGCCTCTACGTAGTTCCATCACGTAGGGCAGATCTCCCGCCATAGCTGACAGGAGAAGCCCAGGTAAGGGAAACCTTGCCTGGGCAATCTGCTCGCTCAGACCGCCCGGGACCGCTCAGGCGGACCGCTCAGGTGCCTGGAACCTGCAGGCAAAAAGGTTCCTGGCACCTGGAGGCAAAAAGGTTCCTGGCACCGAAGCGGGGGTTTGGTACCTGGCACCTTTTGGGGGGTTTGGTGCCAGGTACCGGACGCTTTGGGTGGTTGGGTTGGCACTGAGTGTGCTTAACCGGGGACTACTCCCAGGTCGAACTCGGTGCCGGCGTCGAGGATTGCGTCGAAGAGGTATTGGCCGGACGATCGATCGCTGGCGAGGAAGTAGGAACGGACGCCGTCGACATCGTTGCGCACGATGTCACAGGTGACCTTGGCTACTGAGGCCGAGGTGGCAGCGCCGTCGGGCATCATGTTGTCGGCCCAATCGAGGCTGCAGATCTTCTCGAGGACCTTTGCGCTCTGCGTTCCGGTTATCCGAAAGAGCGCCCGCCCGTGCGTGAAATCGACCTTGCTGACATGACCGGTGCTGTCGATGGCGTCGGTGAAAGCCCACACGGCGTCGGCCGGGCCAAGTACCAGCCATTCGGTAGGTCGAATGCCGACAACCAAGGTGCCGTCGGCAACTCGACTCGACCCAAAGTTCACACCGAGCTCGGCAGCGGCATCGCTACCGCGAGGAGCGCGAACCAGCGCCTTTGTGGTGGCCGAAACATCAGTGAGCGTCTGCTCGCCAATAGCGGTCGGGTAAGTCTTCAAAACAGGAGACGCGAAGTCTGGCATAAGAGATTCCTAGAAATTCAGAAAGATGAATGATTGGAGTCGTGCCGTAGCGCTAGCGGAGGCCGAGGTGTGGGTGGTGTGACATAGCGAAGCGTGCGAGCCGGAGGCGGAGCATTTAGATACGGAGGCGAGATCCTTCGGGGTCGTAGTGGGCATGGTGTTCCATGACTTTGGCGGTAACTCGTTCGCCGGAGGTCATGACCACGGTGAGAGTGCTTCCTGGCTCGGCAGCCTCGGGCAGTACCTGGCCGAGACAGATCGAGCGGTTGAGCGTTGGCGACATTCTCGATGAGGTGATGCGGCCGATGATTTCGTTGGTGCCAGCTCGAACGATTTGGCTGGCTTCGAACGGCACGATCGTGGGGTCGGTGGTCTGAATGGCCACTACCTTCGGGAGGTCGGTGCGGTTGATCGAGTCGGCCAGTTCGGCCTTGCCGGCAAAGTCGTCCTTATCGAGCTTGATGAGTCCGTTCATGCCAACGCTGGGCATTTTGGTGAGACCGTCGGTGTCCTGCCCCACGATGAAGTGTCCTTTTTCGAGCCGCATGATTCGCTGCGCTTCGAGCCCGAACGCCTTGATGCCGAGGTCGGCGCCTTCGGCGAGCAGGGTCTCCCATACGTGCAGGCCGTATCCCGATGGAACGTGCAATTCGTAGGACAGCTCGCCGGTAAAGCCGATGCGCCACATAAAGCAGTTCTCGACGCCAGCGATGGTGCCGGTGCGAACCTGCATGTACTTGAATGCTTCGGGGTCGAGATCGACATCGGTGAGCTTGGCGACAAGTTCACGTGATTTTGGTCCGGCCACGTTGATGCTGGTGAACGCGGTGGTGACCGGTGTGATGTGAACGTCCCAGTCGGGGTGTTCGGTCTGCAGCCAGTTCTCGGCCCATTCCCAAACGCCACCGGCCCCCGAGCTGGTGGTGGTCATGATGTAGTGATCGTCGGCGATGTGGCCGGTGACGCCATCGTCCATGACCACGCCGTCTTCGGCACACATGACGCCATAGCGAACGCCGCCAACGGGCAGCTGCATCCACTTGTTGGTGTAGAGCATGCTGAGCAGCTTCGGGACGTCGGCGCCCCGCAGGTCGAGCTTGCCGAGAGGGGTCACGTCGATGATGCCGACGTTCTCGCGGGTATTGCGAACCTCAGCATCGGGGTTTCCGTAGTGCTCGGGCCGAACCCATTGACCAGCAAGAATCGGTGTTGCCCGGTTGGCTTCGTGCCATGGCTGGATTGACGAAACGCGAACTGGTTCGAAGATTCGTCCACCCAAGGCACCGAGGGTGATCGGGGCGTAGGGCGGACGCCAAACGGTGGTGCCGACCTCGGCGATGGTTTCGCCTCGGGCTTCGGCGAGTACGGCAACGGTGTTGACCGTTTCCAGCTTGCCCTGTGCGGGACCCATCGTTGCGGTGGTGAATCGTTTGATGAGTTCGACCGAGTCGTAGCCTTCCTTGGCTGCTGCGAACAGGTCCTTTGAGCCAACATCTTCGCTGTAGTCGACCAAACCATGAGTGGTCGATCGGAAGAGCTCGGGGTGCGGGTCGCGGCCCAAAGGTTGCCGATTGTCGGCGGGGAAGCTGGGCACGTCGCCGTCATAGTCGGCGGCTCGGGTGGTGAGCTTTTGAAGGGTTGCGGCAACTACCTCTGCTCGTGCGGCCGCGTGTTGGCCGGTGCTTCGGCCGTGGGCCACGAGTTGGTCGGTGGTGCCATCGCCGGCGATGCCGCCGGTTACCAGAATGTTGTCGGGAAGCTGGCTCGAGAAGAACCGGGCCGCCGCCGGGTCGTACTGCGGACGATCGCCAGCAAGGTTGAGCAACGACGTCGGTGCCGTCCACCCGATGGCGGTGATGAGCAGGTCGGCTTCGACGGTGGTGCCGTCGCCAAGCTCAACTTCTTCTACCGACTTTGAGCCACCCTTGGCGGCGACAACGTTGCCGCCGGTGCGAGCGTCGACCACTCGGGCAACGTCGATGCCAGCGCGTTCAAGGTCGGCAACGGTGCTATCGCCGTGGGCGTTGGCGGTGAATACCACAGCCCTCTGGCCGGGCTTCACGGCGTACATGTTGATGAGGCGCTGCGCGGCTCCCGAGAGCATGACACCAGGCTTGTCGTTGCCGGCGAACACGTAGGGCCGTTCGATAAGTCCTGGCGCTACGACAAGCATTTTGGCGCGGGCCTTGATGAGGCGTTCGACCGCAATGTGGTGACTGCGCTGGGCGATGGAGCACCAGTTGTCTTCGTAGCGTCCGGTGACGGTGGAGTTGATGAGTACTTCGATGTTGTCGTGAGCGGTAACGGCGGCTGCCAGTTCGGCTGCGGCGGCGCGGTCGGCGTCGGATCCCCAGAGGAGCGATCCGCCGAGGTGGTGATTGTGTTCGACCAGCATGACCTGGGCGCCCGATTCGGCGGCGCCGAGCGCAGCTGCCATGCCGGCGGGGCCGCCTCCGGCGACGAGGACGTCGGGGTGGGCGTACCGCTTGTCGTGGTACATATGCGGCGTAGTGAGGTCGACCTTGCCGCCGGGCGCGAACTGGGCCAGCACCTTTTCGTAGGCGGGCCAGAGCTTCGCGGGCTTCATGAAGGTCTTGTAGTAGAAGCCGGCGGTAAGGAACCGTCCGACCACACCGTTGGCGGCCTTGATGTCGTAGTCGAGCGACGGCCACACGTTCTGGGCGGAGACGTCCATGCCGTTCTCGACCAGGCGATGCGCCGAACGAACGTTGGGGTCGTCGCCGACCTGCACAAACGCGTTGGGGTCCCAGAAGTCAGCCGTGAGTAGTCCTCGCGGCCGGTGATACTTCATGCTTCGAGCAAGGATGCGGTTGCCGTTGGCCAGGATCGCTGACGCAATGGTGTCGCCTTCGAAAGCGGTGAGACGTTCGCCGTTCCACTCGAAGCTCAGCGACTTGGTGCGATCGAGGACCTCGCCGGGTTGTACAGGAAGACGCGTCATGAGTTGGTCTCGGTTTCTTGGGCAGCGTTGCTGGTAGTTGGTACCGACGGACTGACCGAGCTGCTGACGTAGTGGAAACTCGGGTCGACGGCGCCGGTCTTGTTGCCCGGCAGTGGGTGATTCTCAAACTCGTTGGTGGCGGTATTGCGGGTAACCGTGAAGTACTGGCGGCAGCCGGCACGGCAGTACCAGGTTTCGCGCAGCGACCCGGCTGGGTTGTCTTCCCAGTAGAGGTAGGCACGCCACTCTTCGGGCGTGACCGCATTCGGGTCAGGCCGAGCGTGCGATTCGCCAACATAGCGAAGGTCAGAGTTATTACGAGGCCCGCAATGCGGACAAGGAACAAGCATCATGAGAGCGGATCTTTCGAAAGAGAACGAGAACGAACGGGTGCCGAACATAAGAGGCCAGAAGACGAAGTGGCCGCCGACAAAAGCGCCTCCGTGGCGCTGGAACGGCCTGCACGGAGTGCAGTAATCCGGGCCCCGAAGCTCAGATCAGAGCAGGCTAGAAACGAAGCGTCGCCGCCAGGTGCGAGCGACGAGTCCAAGCACAAGCGGTCACCACGGCGCCAAGCCCGAAGTACCGACAAAGCGCCGGCAGGTACAGGCCAAGCCACAGAAGACACGGGCGAAGCGCCGCCAGGTACAGGCTGAGACAATGAGAAGGACATCTAGTGACCGACGGCCGCGGCGCCTTTTTCGCCAACCAGGTCGCCGCGCTCGAAGCGGGCAAGTTCGAAAGGGGCGATGAGTTTGGGTACGGCTTGGGTGGCGATGCACTCGGCCATTTGTTCGCCTGAGACCGGGCCGGCCTTGAACCCGTAGGTTCCCCAGCCGACGTCGCAGAGGAAGCCTTCGACCGGGGTGAAGCCCATGACGGGGGAGTAGTCGGGGGTCATGTCGCAAAGCCCGGCCCATTGACGCAGCAGGCGCATGCGGCCGATGTTGGGCATGAGTTCGAGCACGTGTCCGGCGAGTTCTTCGGTGAACTCGAGCGAGCCCTTCATCGAGTAGGTGGCGAACGGATCGACCGATGCGCCGAAGACGAGTTCGCCACGATCGGTTTGGCTGACGTACACGTGCAGCGAGCCCGACACCACAACGGTGGGCAGGAAGACCTTGACCGGTTCGGTTACCGCAGCCTGCAGAGGGTGGGTGTTGATGGGCAACTTCACGCCGGCCATGTCGGAGATAAGAGTGGCCCAGCCGGCGGTGCAGTTGACGACGATGGGTGCTGAGATATCGCCCCGGTTGGTCTTGACGCCGGTGACTTTGCCGCCCCGACCCTTGCCGTCGGGGCCTTCGCCGCCCTCGACCATGATGTCGAGTACCTCGGTCTGCTGGTGCATCTCGACGCCACGGTGATCGGCGCCGCGGGCGTAGCCCCACACCACAGCGTCGTGACGGATCGTGCCGCCGGGCGGGTGATAGAGCGCTCCTTGAATGGGGTAGCGGGTGTTGGGTGAAACGTCGAGGCTTGGGGCGAGCTTCTTTACTTCCTGGGGGTCGATGACCGAGCTGTTGATGTTCTGCAGCTTGTTGACCTCGGCCCGCCATCGCATGGTGCGCAGGGCGCTGTCGGTGTGGGCCAGGGTCATGTGGCCGCGTTCGCTGAACATCACGTTGAGGTTGAGATCGCTCGACATCGTGTTGTAGAGCGAGAGGGATCGGTCGTAGAACGCCACACCTTCGGGGGTGAGGTAGTTCGAGCGCACGATGGCAGTGTTTCGGCCCGAGCCACCGCTGCCCAGGTAGGCCTTGTCGAGCACGGCCACGTTGGTGATGCCGTGGTTGGTGGCGAGGTAGTAGGCGGTGGCTAGCCCGTGGACTCCTCCGCCGATGATAACGACGTCGTAGGATTTCTTGAGGTCGTGTTCGCGCCATACGCGCGGCCACTCCTCGGATTTTGCGCCCTTTACCAGGAGGCCGGCGGCCGAATAGCGGGGGGGTTTCGAGGGGTCGCTCTTGGCCTTCTTCAAGGAGTCGATGGCGCTGGTGCCTGCGTCTTTGACGGTGCTGAGCGATGACGACGACATGAACTGTCGGAAAGTGGTCATGCGGCTCAGCCTACGAGCGTCGGGTTAGATGGTGAAGTATCAATATTGGTTCCATTGATATCGAAGTACTATGAATTGATTATGCGGCAATCCGAGCTGAATCTGCGACGGCTCCGTTACTTCGTCACCGTGGCCGAGGAGTTGCACTTTGGCCGTGCGGCCGAGCGGCTGCATATGGCTCAGCCACCGCTGAGTCAGCAGATTCGTCGGCTCGAGGATGACCTGTCGCTTGTGCTGTTCGATCGCAGCACCCGACGGGTCACCCTTACCGATGCTGGGGCCGCCTTCTTGGTGCAGGCGCGCCGTCTGCTGGCGACCGCCGATTCCGTCGACCGGTTTCTCGACGACCACCGGTCGGGTGAAGGCGGAACCCTGCATCTTGGCTTCGTGGACTCCTCGGCGTATGAGGTGATGCCCCGGTTCCTTCGGGAGTATCGCAAGCGATGGCCCGATGTCGACTTCGAACTTCGAAGCTTGTCGTCGGACCAACAGCATGCGGCGCTTCTGGCAGGCGAGATCGACCTCGGTATCGGTCGAACGATGGGTGACGGAGCCAACATCGCGGCTGTCGAGATGCTGCGCGAGCAGTTGTACCTGGCGGTGCCTTCGGGGCATCGGCTTTCCGAACAGGCCACCACCACGCTTCGCCGGCTCGAGGGCGAGAACTTCATTGGTTTTGACCGGCTGGTATCGCCCACGCTGCATGCCGAGTTGGTGGGTATGTTTGCGGCGGTTGGGGTTGGCTATGCGCCAATTATCGAGGCCACCGAGTACACGTCGATCCTCGGTTTGGTGGCGGCTGGCGAAGGCGTTGCCGTCGTGCCGGCCGGGGTGCGTACCTTTCAACCGCCCGAGCTTCGCTATATCGAGATTCGCGACTCGGCTGCGGTGGTTCGTTTGATGTTACTCCGGCGCCAAGGCGAGAACGTTCGCAAGGTATCGCGCGGGCTTGACCTGGTGGTCGAGCTGTTCGGCTGATCGCTGTCCGCTAGAATGCGATTCGACAACCCCTACCCCCACTTAGGAGCCCCTATGTCGAACACCCCCGATACCCCCGAAGGCACCGCAAGCACCGCTCGACGATTCAGCGAAGACGACCAGATGCTGCTCACCATGTTGCCGACCATCGTCGGCTCGGCGGTTGCGTTCTCGTCCAAGAACGGCGCCGTCGGCACCGTGAAAGAAATGTTTGCCAACGCCAAGGCGGCAGCGGCTGGCGCCAAGGACTATCCCGACAACGAGATCATCCGGTCGGTGCTTCCCCACTTCGAAGACCGCGAGGAAGCAATGGAGGCCGCCAAGGCCATGCGCGACGAGCAGGTCGAGCGGTTGAAGGCTGCCGGAATTTCCTCGAAGGACGATATGGCCGCGCATGCGGTTGCCGAGGCGGCACGGGCCAATGAGCTTCTCGCCTCGCAAGCCTCGGAAGCCGAAGCCTCCGAGTACCGCGAGTGGGTAATGAGCGTGGCGAACGCCGTGGCCAATGCGGCCAAAGAGGGCGGCTTCCTCGGAATCGGCGGCGAGCAGGTCGGCGAGGGCGAGGCCGCAACCATCGCCGAAATCAGCGCAGCGTTAGGCGCGTAGTTTCAGGTAACCGTCGCGCCGAACAGTGAGCCGATGGCGAAGGTGAGCAGGCATGCTGCGGCGGCGAAACCCACTTGACGGGCGGCGGTGCGAACTGCCGAGCGCTTTGTGAAGCTCGCTAGGATGACCCCGACTATTGCGGACGCGACGATGCCGACCGCCACCGACAAGATGGTGGCAACGGCGCCTTCGAGGAAGAACCAAGGGATTAACGGCAGCACGGCACCGATAGTGAACGCGGCGAACGAGGCGATCGCGGCTCCGGCCGGGTCACCCGTTTCGTCGGGGTCGATGCCGAGCTCTTCTCGAGCGTGCACATCGAGCGCAATGTCGGGGTCGGCCATGATGGCCGACGCAAGCGTGTTGGCTTCGTTCGTGTCGAGTCCGCGCTTTCGATAGATCGCTGCGAGCTCGCGTGTTTCCATCTCGGGATCTTGGGCGATGGAGACGCGTTCGATTTCGATCTCGCGCTCAACCAACTCGGCCTGGGCTTTGACCGATACGTATTCGCCGGCCGCCATCGAGGCAGCGCCGGCAAGCAGGCCGGTAAGACCCGCCAGAATGACCGTGTCGGCTTCGGAGCCAGCGGCGGCCACACCAAGGATGAGCGCCACATTCGACACCAACCCGTCGCTCACACCAAACACGGCAGCCCGTGCCTGGCCACCCTGCACGCCACGATGCTCGTGCACCATATGGCTGTGTTCTTTGCTGTGTCCATGACCGTGATCGTGTGCCCCCGACATAGCCCAATCGTAGCGGGGCACAGTTGCCCATGGCCTGCTGTTTGGGTGCGTTAGGGTCACCGGCGTATGACCGCAAAACGAACCGGAACGCTCTGGGTGACGGGCAATCACGAGGCCGATGCGCTTCTGAACCGTGACCCGCTAGCACTGCTTATCGGAATGTTGCTCGACCAGCAGATCGCTATCGAGCTGGCGTTTCTGGGCCCCTTTCGGTTGGCCGAGCGGTTAGGCGGCGACCTCGACGCTCGACGTATCGCCCAGATGGACCCCGACGAGTTTCTGGCCATCGTGGCAACCAAGCCCGCGCTTCACCGGTTTCCAAAGTCGATGGGCGGCCGCCTTCAAGCGCTTTGCGAGTACATCGTCGAGCACTACGACGGCGACGCCGCGGCGATATGGCGCGGCGTGCGTTCGGCAGAGACCTTGCGCGACCGATTGTTGGACTTGCCCGGCTACGGCGATGAAAAGGTCAAGATCTTCGTCGCTTTGCTCGCGAAACGGTTTGGGAAGCAGCCAGCGGGGTGGGAGACGATTGCCGGAGACTTTGCCGACGCCCTGCCCCGGTCGGTTGCCGACCTCGATAGTGCCGATGCCTTGGCGGCGCTACGTGAACGGCGCGCTGCTTTGAAGGCCGCTAAGAACGAGGGCAACCAGGCCGGCACGAAGAACAGGAAGAAGTAGTAGGCGAGTAGGAGAAGCCGAAGAAGCCGAAGTGTGATGTTCCCACTAGATGGGAACGGTTGGCGTTCGGTCCCGGTTGTTGGCAACCTTGTGACGTTGGTAACAATGGTGTTAGCAACTCTAACGTCGAAAGATCTTCACTATGCCTGGAGTTAAAAGCGTCGAACGTGCGCTTTCCATCCTCGATGCAGTCGGTCATAAGCCAGGTGGGCTTGTCGATGTATCGGGTCGAGTTCAACTTCCAACCAGTACCACATCGCGGTTGCTTGGCACCCTTGAACAACACGGCGCTGTCTGCCGCGATGCTCGAGGCGTGTACCGCATCGGCCCCTCGATCGTGTCGATCGCCGGACCATCAGCAGGCAGCGACGTGCGCTCGATCGCCAAGCACCATATGTCTCGGCTGGCCGAAGAACTGGGCGAGGCCGTTGCCTTGTCGATCCCTTCGGGCGTAAGCACCATCACCGTCGACCAGGTCGACGGTGACAAGCCGGTCCGAGCCGAAGACTGGACCGGCACCGAGGTACCCATTCATGCTGGCTGTTCCGGATTGGTCACCATGGCGTTCTGGCGAGACGAAGAGGTCGACGACTACCTCAGCAAGCCACTCACCAAATGCACCGAACGCACCATCCTTGTGCCGTCGGTTGTGCGAAAGCGGCTCGAGCTTCTTCGCAACGGCAAGACGTTCTGGACCCACGGCGAGTTTGTCGACGGGCTATCAAGCGTTGCCGCACCCATACTGAACGAGCTCGGCAATCCTGTGGCTGCGCTCTACACCTACGGTCCGTCATACCGGTACCCATCGACCAACAAGACCGGCAAGGGTTCGGCTACGTGGGTCGCCAACCGCGTGGCTCATGTCGCCATCGATATCTCCGAGGACCTTGGCTACGTCGAGCCGTCCGCTGTCGCGAAACAGGCATGATCCGGAGCTCTCCGAGCGGTACGTCATCATCGTGGACCCAGACCGAGCAGTGGCAGGGCACCCGGGCTACGTTGCGTCGGTCGACGGGCCTCGACCCCGCGGCTTACACCGACACCGACTTCTTTGCCGTCGAGAACGAGCGGGTCTTCGAGCGTGCCTGGGTGTGTGTCGGCATCGCTGCTGACGTTGCCAAGCCCGGGCGCATGTTGGTGCGCGAGGTTGGTTCGCGATCGGTCATCATCACCCGAGGCAACGATGGTGTGGTGCGCGGCTTTCTGAACTCGTGTCGGCACCGTGGCACCGAACTGGCGTCGTCGGACTGCGACGTGGCCAACACCATCCGGTGCCCGTATCACCGGTGGGGGTACAACCTCGACGGCACGTTGGTGTCCACGCCGTTCTTCGATGAGGTGCCACGAGACGATTTCGACAAGGACGATTTTCCGCTGGTAAGCGTTCGGGTCGATACCTGGGGCGTGTTGCTCTTTGTGTGCCTCGACGCCGACACCCCCGAACTCGATGTGTGGCTTGGCGACCTTCCCGAACGAATGGCGGGGTACGGGCTTGAGTCGTGGGTAAAGCGGGCCGAGGGCGAGATCACCATCAACGCCAACTGGAAGCTCGTCTCGGAAAACTTCCAGGAGTATTACCACCTGGCCTGGGTGCATCCCGAGCTTGCCAAGGTGTCGCGGGTTGACGATCACTACCGGTATCAGGGTTCGGGCATGTACTGCGGGCAAACGACCACGCCGGTGTCGAGCGATGAGCGAGACGATTGGTTGGCTATGCCAGCCGCAGATGGGCTCGACGAGTCTGATGCGGTGTCGAGTAGGTTCGCCGCGATCTTCCCAAACGTGTTGTTGTCGGTGCTACCGAACCATGTGTGGATGATGCGTCTCGACCCGCAAGCACCGGGACTCACCAACGAGACCTGGACCCTTCTCGTGCCGCCGTCCAATGCTGATGCCGGCGAAGAGGCCATGAAGCCGACCATCGACTTTTGGATCGATGTCAACAACGAAGACGTGGGAATCGTCGAGGCCGGTCAGCGAGGTCTCACCCGAGGCGCGGTGCCAGCCGGGCCGCTGGCACCCCGCTTCGAAGAACCGCTTCACCGCTTTCAAAACATGTTGGCCGACCATATGACACTCGAGTCGATGAAGGACCTTGTGATCCCCAGCGGCGACCGGGTCGGAAACGCCGACGATCAGTTTGGCGCCGGGGCCAATCCTGTTCCGGCAGCTATCGATACGCCCTAGTGCTCTTGCTTAGTCGGCTTTCGGGCTGCGCTTGGGCCTTGAAGAAGGACCACGCCGAGAAGGATCAGAAGTATTGCTGCTCGGAGCAGTGCTTGGGGCTCGAGGCCGGTGAAGGCCAGAAGTGATGGTTGCGCTGGGTTGGCAAGGTTCAACACGGCCAGGTCGTGGTCGTCCTCGTCGCCGGTGCTTGGGTTGGCATCGACTTGATCGTCGGCAAGCGCATCAGCGTTGATGGCATCCGGGATGGAGTCGACGTCGGCAATGGGATCGCCGGTGGGGGTGACGAGTTCGGCCGAGCCGTCGGCGGTGGTGGGTGTGGCACCGGTGATCTCGGCGGTGTTCCTGAAGAATCCGGGAGCCGTGGTTTCAACCCGCAGATCGATGTCGACGGTGGTCGTCGCACCCGGTGCCAGCGGCCCGAGCAGGGTGATGATGGCGTTGCCGTCGGCGTCGAGCGTCCAATCAGAATCCACAAGCCCAAGTCCGGCTGGGATGTAGTCGATGATGCCGATGCCGGTTGCGGGGACGTCGCCCTGGTTGAGTATCGAGATGGTGAAGGTGACGGTCTGTCCCAAACCGATTGGGCTTGAGTTGGTTCCGTCAGCCAGCGTTTTCCGCAATGCCAGGTCGAAGTTTGGTTGCCAGAACCCGAAGTCGACCGACTTGTTGCTGAAAGTATCGGGAGCGTCGGCGGGATCATCGCTGGTCGGCTCTTGTCCGCCGAGCGAGAGGATGCCCGAGAACACGTAACCGTTTGGAGCCGGGACTCCGTTGTCGTCGTTGTCGACATCGTCGTTGGGGGTTGCGCTGGTCGGGTCTGATGAGAGATGCGAGGCCAACTCTTCATCCCATTCGGCGGGCGGAATACCGACCACGTAGTCGCATGGAGCGAGACCCATGAACATGTAGCTTCCCGTGCTGTCGGTGGTTGTGCTTTCGAGGGCATCGAGGCTATTGACCACGCCGTCGTTGTTGGCGTCGTCGGGGTGGCCATCGCCGTCCTCATCGCAGAACAACTCGAGGGTGACGTTGGCAATGCCGGATTCGCCGGGGTCGACGATGCCGTCGTTGTCGAGGTCGGACCACACAAGGCTTCCGAGGCTGTAGAGCGGATCGCTATCGACGGGTGGAACTGTCGTGCTTGGTGGTGCCGTCTCTGGAGGTGCTGTAGTTGGAGGGATCGTCGGCGGTGCTGTTGGTGGCACGGTCGCCGGCGGTGGTGGCGGAGGCGCAGTAACTACGGGCACGGTGGTGACAACCGGAGGTGCCGTGGTGGGGGGCACCGTTGTTGGAAGAACCGTGGTTGGTGCGGCCGTAGTCTCGGGAGGGACTGTTTCGGGAGGTGCCGTGGTCGGTGCCGCAGTCGTCGCAGGCGGCTCCGTGGTTGGCGCAACCGTGGTGGCAGGAGTCGTGGTCGGGGGAACAGTGGTCGGGGGAACAGTGGTCGGGGGAATCGTTGTCGCCTCGACGGTGGTTGTCGGTGCCTCGGTCGTTAGGGGAGCAGTGGTTGCGGGAGCTTCGGTTGTCGGCGGTTCCGTGGTCGCCGGCGGTTCCGTCGTTGGAGGAGTCGTCGTTGGGGGAGTCGTGGTTGGAGGAACCGTGGTCGTCTCCGCAACGGTGGTCGACGGAGCTTCAGTGGTAGTCACGGGAACTGTGGTTGCCGGAGTCGTCGTGGGGGGAACAGTTGTTGACGCCACCGTGGTCGCTGGAGCCGTGGTTGACGGGGCTTCGGTGGTCGGGGGAACGGTTGTCGTCGGCTCCGGGGTCGGCAGCTGAAAGCCAGCGTCAAGGCTGTGATCGTTCGTACCGGCCTCACCGGTGACGAAGGTGATCTTGCCATCGGCATCAGCGTTGGAGTCGTGGACTGGCGAACCAGCGTTCTGGATGGTTGGCGTCAGATCGGCGTTTGTATATCCACCCGGTAGAGGCGTGGTGTTGGTCGATGGTTCGATCGAGATCATGTAGGAGGTGGTGGCATCGATGCCGTCGCTCGAATCAAACACGTAGTGGCCGGTTGCGTCGGTCGTGGCAACCCCGAGCACGGTGCCTGCGGCGTTGCGGAGCACCACGGTCACACCAGCAAGTGGCGTCTCGTTCGGGTCTTGGATGCCGTCGCCGTCGAGGTCGAGCCACACTCGGTCACCGATCTCCATTGGCAGGTAGCAGCCTTCGACGTCACCGATGCCGGCGGCCTTACCGAGGTAACCGGTATCGGTCTCGCCGCTGTACAGGTCGATCTGGTTGGAGCGTTGACCGGTAGTTGTCGACATCCAGGCGAGGCCGCCGGTGTACCAACCAAAGGCGTCCATCGACGAGGTCACAACTTCGTCGAAGTAGGGATTTACGTACAACCCGCCAAGCGTGGTTTCGGTGTGACCGCTTCGAATCGACGAGGAGTTGCCGGTCACGTAGGTACGGCGGTCATCGCCATACCATTCGGCGAATCCGCCCGGGCCGGCGTGAACGGCACCGTCGGTGAGGTCTCCACCCGTGGGGTCGGGAAAGTTGTTGTGGGCATCGCAGGAGGATCCAGCTGGTCCTTCAAGAACCCACGAGGGGGTGTGCGGGTCACCGGACACGTTGCAGGCGTGAAGAATTTCGCCCGAGGCGTTGGTCTTGGCGAGCCACGTTTGGCCGTCGATCGGTGGGTAGTTTCCGGCGCCAACCTGATGGGATTCCCGGCTGAAGAAGCCAAGCACCAGACTCCCGTCGCCTGCGATCTCGATATCGCTGAACACCGGGCTGTCGTCTTCGAGGAAGCCGTCGTACACGTCGTCCCAGACGGCGAATGCGCCGTTTCCGGCGGGGTCGAGGCAAACGCCATCGAAGGTGCCGGCGCAGCCGCGGGCGTAGTCGAGCGGGATGGTGAGCAAGGATGGTCCGGCCGATCCCGAGAGGTTCACGTTGATCACGTGGGCCTCAAGGTCCGAGGCGCCAACGGCGGAGTTTTCAGCCGTGCAGACGGCTCCGGCGTAGGCGGTGTTGCCATCGATTGCCGAGATCGCCCAGATCTCGTAGTCGCCGGGGTTGGCCGTGTCGGAGCAGCCCGGGTTTGGCACGGGGATGCTGCGCAGGAATACCGGGTCGCTTCCGGCTGGCGCGTTACTGACGTCGTAAACGTTGATTGCCTTCGCAGCAAGGTTGGCGACGAGGAGCGTCTGGCCGTCGGGGGTCAGGTCGATGTCGCCGATGCCGATGCGGGCTACGTCGCCAAAGGCTTCGATGTCATAGAACGGGCTATCGAACGAGGTGCCTTCGATGTCGCGTGCCGGCTCGGTTCCAAAGCTTGGTCCGCCAAGTGAGTCAAGAGAAACGCTGTTCCAGGATCCTGATGGATACGTCGCCCAGTAGAGGCCGTCGAGTCCTTCGCTGCCGAGGTCGCTTTGTCGCTTCAGGAGTGCCGAGGTGAACAGTGTCGAGTCCCACTCGTCGTACGCGACACCCCATACGCTTCCGAGTTCGGCCGAGGAGTTGGTGGCGTTGTTTCCGTCGCCTTTGAAACCGATTGCTTCGACGGAACCGGTGGTGTCGTAGTTGAGGCCGACAAGAACTTCTTGGGGGCCGCCAGCGTCGCGGTCGCCGTTGACGAAACAGGTGGTCCAGAGCTTTCCGTGGGTGGAGCCTTCGGCATCGGCCGGACAGCTTGATGGTGGGGTGATTCCAAACGATGCTTCATCTCCAGCGGTGACGAACTGCGTCGACGACGCCGAGTCGGCGCCCCGGAAGGTCTCGGTCCATCCCGCTGCCAGGTCGGCGGGGTCCAGCGCGAATTCCAGGCGGTATTGGGTACCCACCAGTGGTGCCGCCGATACCGAGAACGTCGGAGGTGTTCCGGCGATGATGGTGCCGGCCGATGAATTGCCGGCTGAATCGTAGGCGGTGACCTCGATGCCATTCGGTGGGAAGGCCGGGTCAGAATCCGACGCAAATTCGCCGGGGTCGATCACGCCATCGCGGTCGTAGTCGATGAAGAACACGCCCGTAACGGGCGCATCGGACGGAGCGGACAACGCAGTCCGTCCGAAGGCAAGGTTTGCGGCGAAGAGCGCAAGAAGGAGTACGACAGCGAACCCACGGGTGTTCTTCATCATTGAGGGGATCTTTCGATTTGTGACCGAATAAGCGGTGGAGCGAGAGGTCCATCGGTCGCACAGCTGGCGGTTTTAGACGGTCAAAAGTGATGTCAAAAAGGGCCTTTGAGCTGGCGAAAGTCATTCAAAACGGTCGCTGGGGTATCGACTGGACGGTCGTCCAGCAGTACGATGTGGCGACGACCTGCGGGTGAGGTTTTGCCCGTGCCAACACGTGGGGGAACACCGATGACGGGAAAGATCCTGGCCAGCATGGCTGGCGTTACCACCGAGACTCAGTCCGACCTTCCCGACGACATCCGAGCGGCTGGTGCTGAGAACCATCACCTGGTGCTCGGCCCTGGTGCGGCGCTCGAAGCCGAGTGGATTGCCGATGGTCTTTCGCTGCCCGACACCGCCGCAATTCGTGACTACCGACTCGGCCGGGTTCGAAGTCAGATGGCGGCGATGGGGTACGAGGGCGCGATTCTTTCTGACCCCATGAACATTCGCTACGCCACCGACTCCACCAACATGCAGGTTTGGGTGAGCCACAATCCGTCGCGCTATTGCTGGGTTGGAGTCGACGGGTCGCTCATCGTGTGGGAGTTCTTCGAGTGCGATTTCCTCTCGGCGCACAACCCCCATGTACAGGAGGTTCGTCCAGCGGTCAGCTCGATCTACTTCATCGCCGGTTCCCGCTACGAGGAGAAGGCGCGGAAGTGGTCGGCTGAGATGCTCAGTGTCATCGGGGAGCACTGCGGTCCGAATCCCAAAATCGCTGTCGACTATTTGGGCTATCAGGAGTTTCAGCTTCTTGAGGCCGGCGGGGTCACGGTCGGCAACGGCCTCGAGATGATGGAACTCGCACGGCGAATCAAAAGCTCTGACGAGATCAAGGCCATGAAGTGCGCAGTGCACGCCTGTGAGTCGGCCATGGGCGAGATGCGCGATGCGCTGACCCCAGGCATGACCGAGCGCGAGGTTTGGGCCATGCTTCACGCGGGCAATATCAAGCGGGGCGGCGAGTGGATCGAGACCCAGATCTTGTCGTCGGGGCCACGCACCAACCCGTGGATGCAAGAAGCCAGTAGCCGCATCATCGAAGATGGCGACATCGTGGCCTACGACACCGATTTGGTCGGCGCCTACGGAATGATGTGCGACATCTCGCGCTCGTGGCTGGCTGGCGACGGCACGCCCTCTGCGGCTCAGCAGAGGGTGTACGACCTGGCTCGTCACCAGATTGAGCACAACTCCCAACTGCTTACCGCCGGCAAGACCTTCGGCGATCTCACCCACGAACTGTGGTTTCCGTCGGTCGAGGAGTATCGCCACTATTGCGTGGCCTACCACGGTGTCGGCCAATGCGATGAGTACCCCGAAATCCTGTTCCCCCACATGTGGGAAGAGTCGGGATTCGATGGGGTCCTCGAGCCCGGCATGGTGCTCACCACCGAAGCCTTCGTGGGCTCAAGGTTCGGTGGCGAAGGCATCAAGCTCGAAGAGCAGTATCTGGTAACCGAATCAGGCCCCGAGCAACTTTCGTCGTTCCCACTAGACCTTTGCTGACAACGTCTGATCTGATTCATTCATGACTTCTGAAACGCATGACTACGACGCCATCGTTATTGGTGCCGGCGTTATCGGCACGGGTGTTGCGCTCGAGCTGACTCGCCGTGGTCTGCGGACCCTGACGGTCGACAAGCTCCCCACAGCGGGTTACGGCTCAACGTCCAGTTCGTCCGCCATTGTGCGGTTCACCTACTCCACTGAAGCTGGCGTCGCGATGGCGTACGAGGGGTACCGCTACTGGACCGACTGGAAGAACCATGTCGGTGACATCGGCGACCAGGAGTACGCCGAGTTTGTCGAACAGCCAATGGTGATGCCGAAGACTCCAAACGGTCACCACGTGAAGTTCCTTCCCCATTGGGAGAAGCTCGGGATTCCCTACGAGGACCTCACCTTCGATGAAGCCGAGGAGCGGCTGCCGTTTCTCGATCTTCGAATCTTCGGCCCGCCGGCGGCGCTCGATGACGTCGACAACTCGTTCTGGGGTGAGCCCACTGCCGTTCACGACGGTCTCATTCTCTCGCCAAACTCAGGCTATATCAGCGACCCGCAGCTCAGCGCGCTCAACCTGGCCACGGCGGCCATCGCTGCCGGTGCCGAGTTCCGTTACAACACCACCGTTGCCGCAATCGACCGCGCCGATGGGCGAGTGTGCGGCGTCACCGTCGACGACGGCGAGCAGATCTCGGCTCCCATCGTGGTCAATGTTGGCGGCCCCTATGCCCGCCGGCTCAACGAGATGGCCGGCGTGCTCGACTCGATGGCCAGGTCGTCCCGTGCTCTCCGCCGCGAGGTCTACATCTACCCGGCGCCCGACGGCGTCGACTACGACGCCGACGGCGTGATGATCGGCGATACCGATACCGGCGTATATTTCCGGGGCGAGCGGGGCAACAACGTGTTGGTAGGCAACGCCGAGCCCGACTGCGACGAACTCGAGTGGGTCGACAACCCCGACACCAACGACGACGTGCTTTCCGAAGATGGCTTCCAATTGCACGGCCTGCGTACCTCGCGCCGCATCAAAGGGCTTCCAATTCCGCAACGCAAGAGTGGCTTGGTATCGATGTACGACGCCACGCCCGACTGGCTGCCCATCTATGACCGCACCGATCTCGATGGCTTCTATGTAGCCATCGGAACCAGCGGCAACCAGTTCAAAAACGCTGCCGTGGCCGGTCACGCAATGGCCGAACTGATCGTCGCCGTCGAAGCTGGACACGACCACGATGATGAGCCACTGGTGGTCACCGGGAAGTACACGGGCCTCGAAATAGATCTCGGAACATTCACCCGCAACCGGGTCGTTCCGGAAGACACCCATATGAACGTCTTCGGCTAACTTCTGGCCTCATGACTGCGCTACTGCCCGATATCGACCCCGACGGCCTGCTCGAATACTCGGTGGTCTATTCCGACCGAGCGCTCAATCACATGAGTGGTTCGTTCCAGGGCGTGATGAACGACATCTCACGCATCCTGAAGGGCGTGTACTCGGCGTCGGCAGTAGCGGTTGTTCCCGGTAGCGGCACGTTCGGCATGGAGGCGGTGGCCCGTCAGTTCGCTTCGGGCAAGAAAACGCTGGTCATTCGCAATGGATGGTTCTCGTACCGCTGGACCCAAATCTTTGAGATGGGCGACATTCCTGCGTCGTCAACCGTGCTCATGGCCCGCCAGCTTGCCGACGAAACCCAGTCGCCGTTTCAACCGGCACCCATCGACGAAGTGGTGGCCACGATCGCGGCCGAGAAGCCCGATGTGGTGTTTGCGCCGCACGTCGAAACCTCGGCCGGGATGATCCTTCCCGACGACTACCTGGTTGCGGTTGCCGAAGCGGTGCACGCAGTGGGCGGACTCTTTGTTCTCGATTGCATCGCGTCGGGCACCATCTGGGTCGATATGACCGCAACCGGAGTCGACGTGCTCATCAGCGCACCACAAAAGGGCTGGAGCGCATCGCCGTGCAGCGGCTTGGTGATGATGAGCGATCGGGCAGTCGAAGTTCTCGAAACCACCACCAGCTCCAGCTTTGCCTGCGACCTGAAGAAGTGGCGCGACATCATGGCGGCCTATGAAGGTGGCGGTCACGCGTACCACGCCACGATGCCCACCGATGCGCTCCGCGGGTTCCGCGACGTCATGCTCGAGACCGAGCAGTACGGGTTCGACAAGGTCATGGCCGAGCAGGTCGAACTGGGAAACAAGGCCCGCGAAGTTCTCGCTGCGGCTGGCTTCCCCAGCGTGGCTGCGCCGGGCTTTGAGGCACCGGGTGTTGTGGTGAGCTACACGTCTGATCCCGACATCAAGTCGGGCAAGAAGTTCGCTGCCCAAGGAATGCAGATCGCCGGTGGCGTGCCGCTGTCGGTCGGCGAGCGCGACGACTACCAAACCTTCCGCATCGGGCTCTTCGGCCTCGACAAACTCCACAACGTCGATCGCACCGCAGCCAGCCTCAAAGACACCCTCGCCAACCTCTAATCGAAAGAGGGTTCCGACACTCGTGTCTGACACCAGTGTCACGTTGGGTTCTGAACGGGGTTGAACGCTAGGTTCGATTTCATGACTCGAACCGGAAGCTGCTTGTGCGGCAACATCACGTACGAAATCGAAGGCGATCAGCTCGCCGTTGCTGTTTGCCATTGCGAGCATTGTCAGCGGCAGAGCGGTGGAGCGTTCTCGACCAACTTTGTGGCGCATGAAAGCCAGCTAAAGGTGAACGGCGAGATGGCGCTCTATGAAGACCGAGGCCGCACGGGCGACGCGGTCTACGTCAACCGCAAGTTCTGCGGGAGCTGCGGTTCACCGATCGTGTCGGAGCTCTTGGGAAGCGAAGGTGTGGTGGCCATCAAGGTCGGCACCCTCGATGACACATCCGACATCACCCCCGATGTTCAAGCCTGGTGTGACGATAAGCAGTCGTGGGTAAACCTCGAAGGCATCAACGCCCTCGCCCAGGAGTAAGAACCGCGACACTCGTGTCTGACACCTGTGTCGAGGAGTAAGGAATCGCGACACTCGTGTCTGACACCTGTGTCGCGGAACCTATTTCGTTTGGGTGGGGGTGAAGGGTGGCGGGGCGCCTGACCATTCATCTTTGGGGGTGAAGAGTGGTTCGAGGGGCGGGGGCTCATTGTCGCCATTGTTGCCGGTGTCGCCGGTGTCGCCGGGGACCGGGGTGGCGATGTACCACTCGGTGCCGAACTGTTTGGCGAAGCCTACGACCTGCTCGGGATCGTCAGGGTTCCAGTCGTCGGGAGTTTGGCTGGTGTGAAACTTGAGTGCCTCGAGCTTTGCCGCGAACAGGTCGGCGCCCTCGACAAAGTGGGTGAGTTCGTCGTGCGGTGACGCGAAGTTCTCGTCGACCTCGCCGTAACCGCTGTCGTCAAGGCTGGCCAGGAACTCGCGGCTGTAAGTGGCATCGAGAACCCACGAAGCCCTGAGCGCTGGCGCGGCGTGATGTGCCGCATGATGGATCTGGATGTGATCGGGGTGGCCATAGGTGCCATTGCGGTCGTAGCCAACCACGATGTCGACGCGCTCGTTCACCAACGCGATGGCCAAACGGGCGGTTACTTCCTCGAGGTTGGCGTTACAGAATGCCTTGGGGTTCTTGGTGGTTTCGGTATCGGCCATGCCCGAGTCGTCGTATTCGAGAAACAGCACACGGTCGACCCCAAGCGCTTCGCACGCCAGACGGACTTCTTGTTCGCGTCGCTCGCCAAGGGTTTGCCCGCCAAGGTCCTGTGCGGTTTCGCCAGCGTCGCCTCGGGTGGCGAACGCCGCGAGAACGCGGTGTCCCTGTCGGTGAGCTTTGACCATCGTTTCGCCGGTGAGGATCGATTCGTCGTCGGGGTGGGCGTGCAAAAACAAGAGGGTGAGCATACGGCTACCAGTCTTGCGTTAGTCGCGCGCCACGTGGGCGTCGGCCGCAGCTTGGTGGTCGAGTTCTTGATCGTCGTCGAGATTGACGGTGACCTTCTCGAGCGTGCCGGTGAACCGGTACGGGCCCATGAAGCGGCCGGTTCGGTCGTAGTCGGCCACCGTGGTTCCCCGGTCGAAACCCACGTCGAGACCCGACCATGAAACCATCAACCAGAACACCTGCTCGGTGTGCATCGTTCCCGCTGGTTCGCCGTTGATGAGCAGCGTTCCTTGGCCTGCCGGGATCGCTCCGCCGTCTTTCTGGCGCTGCATACGAAAGCCCAGGGTGCACGGACCGCGTGGAACGTCGGATGTGGATTCAACCACCTGGTGCGTGCCGCCAATGTTGAGATCGTGCACGAGTCGTCCATCGCGCACGAACAGTGAGTACCCGCACGTTGCATCGCCGTGGGCGATGAGAACACCTTCGGCCCCACCTTCGGGAATCTCGACGGTCGCCTCGATGGTGTAGCTGCGGCTGCGGAGGTCGGGCGCGACCTCGGACGGCACGTGACCGACGCCGTTCCAGAAGGTGTAGTGAGTTCGTCCGGCGCGGTGCCGTTCGGCGTTCTCTGCGAACCGCTCCCCGAAGGTGTCATCGAGGGGGAGAACCTGGTTGGCCTTGGCTTCCTCCCACCAAAGTTCGATCATGCTGGTGAGCCGTTCGGACTCTGACGCTGCCTTGTCGTGCACTTCGTTGAAGTCGGTGGTGAGGTCGTACAGCTCCCACTGATCGTCGTCGAACGATGTCCCCGGTTGGTGGTAGGCCACCGCCTTCCAGCCCTCGTGCCAGATCCCGCGGTGTCCGAACATCTCGAAGTACTGCACGGATTTCGGCGTCGTGGCTTCGGCGTTGAGCACGCTGGCAAAGCTGGTTCCTTCAAGCCCTTCGGGGTGGGCGAGCCCGACCATGTCGAGAACCGTGGGCGCTATGTCGGCGACGTGGCAGAAGTTGTGGCGCACGGCGTGGGTTTCGACGCCCGGTCCCGAGATAACTAATGGATCGCGCACCCCGCCGCCGTGGGTGTTTTGTTTGTATCGCTTCAGTGGTGTGTTGGCCGCCATCGCCCATCCCCAGGGGAAGTTGCTATGGGTGTCGGGCCCGCCAATGTCGCCGATGCGGGCGATCTTCTGCTCCATCAACTCGGGCACCATGTTGAAAGGAGCCATAGCGTTCACGAATCCTTCGGGCCCGCCTTCCTGGCTGGCACCGTTGTCGGACAGCACCAGGACCATCGTGTTGTCGAGCTGGCCACTTTGCTCGAGAAAGTCGACCAGGCGACCGAAGTGCAGGTCGGCGTGCTCCAACATCGCCGCATAGGCGGCTTTGAGTCGGGTGAACAGCCGTTGCTCGTCGGGGGAGTGCTGGGCCCACGGGTTCACCATTGCGTTGCGGTCGGGGAGTCCGGTGCCTTCGGGCACGATGCCAAGCCTGATCTGGTTCGCGAGTCGGTCTTCGCGGGTTTGGTCCCACCCCTTCGAGAAGATCGCGTCGTACTTCTCGATGAGTTCGCGAGGCGCCTGATGGGGAGCGTGGCAGGCTCCGGGCATCGCCATCATCATCCACGGTGTGTTGGGCAAGGCCGCCACGTGGCCTTTGAGGTACGCGACGGCGTTGTCGAACATGTCCTCGGTGAAGTGATAGCCGGATTCGTAATTGCCGGGGGCACTGATGTGGCTGTTGTCGCGAACCAGCTCGGGCGAGTACTGATCGGTTTCGGCGTCGAGGAATCCATAGAACCGGTCGAAGCCGCGCCCGAGCGGCCAGCCATCGAACGGGCCGGTTGGGCCAGTTTGGGTGAGCGGGGTGCAGTGCCACTTACCCACGTAGTAGTTGCGGTATCCGTGGGGGGCGAGCATCTCGGCCAAGGTCGGAGCGTCGGCAGCAATCTTCCCTCGATACCCCGGGAACCCCGAATCAAAGTTAGCCAAACAGCCCATGCCGACCGAGTGGTGGTTGCGGCCGGTGTGCAACGAGGCGCGGGTCGTGGAGCACATGGCGGTGGTGTGGAACCCGCTGAACTTGATGCCCTTCGCGGCAAGCGCATCGATGTTGGGCGTGGCGATCTCAGAGCCGTAGCAACCGAAATCGGCGAAGCCCACGTCGTCGAGCATCATGATCAAAATGTTGGGAGCGCCGGTGGGTGGCGTAACTGGCGCCGGCCAGTGGGGTGTGGAGTCGGCCACCGTCTCGCCGATCGTGCCGTCAAAGCTCGTGGTCATGGCTCGCAAACTATCGGGCAGAACTCGGCGGAGCGAGAGCGTTAGCCCAGGAGCAGCACGATCTCGGCAGCGACCTCATTGGGGGTGCGACCTTCGGTTTCGACCTGGGTGAATTGGTCGTACTGCGCCTTGCGGGTGGTGAGAAGTTCGGTGATGCGTTGCTTGGGGTCATCGCCGGCAAGGAGTGGCCGCTGAACCTCAGGCGAGTCCGGCTCGGCTTGTTGCCCCATAACCCGTTCGAGAATGGTGTCAACCGATGCGACAAGACAGAAAACCGTGCCGGTTGCATCGAGCGCTCTTGCCGCGTTTGGCTGCAACATCAGACCGCCTCCGGTGCCGATGACCTGCTGGTTTCGTCGAGCCAGGTCTTCGGCAACGGCAAGCTCAAACTCGCGAAACACGGCTTCTCCGTGCGCAGCGAAGATGTCGGGAATTGGCCCGTGGAGATCTTCGATGACGGTATCGGTGTCAACAAACTCGTAGCCGAGAAGACCGGCCAGGATGCGACCCACCGTCGATTTCCCCGTGCCCATGAACCCGGTGAGCACCACATTGTCGGCGCTGCGGGCCTGGCTGCCATCGTCGGTGAAATCCATCGCACGCAACAATAGGCGGACGCTCGGCGTCGGGATCCCCATATCCTCAAAGGCATGGCTCATACGATCCTTGTGCTCAACGGTCCCAATCTGAACCTGCTCGGAACCCGCGAACCCGAGACCTACGGAACCGACACCCTCGACGACATCGTCGCCGATCTTCGTACCCAAGCCGCCGATCGAGGAGCCGAGATCCGCGACGTGCAGTCCAACAGCGAAGGAACGTTGGTCGACACGCTTCACGATGCCCGTAGTTGGGCGGCTGGCGTGGTTTTCAACCCCGGGGCCTATACCCACACGAGCATTGCGCTGCGCGACGCGATTGCCGCGGTTGAGCTTCCGGTTATCGAAACGCACCTCTCAAACGTGCACGCCCGCGAAGAGTTTCGCCACCACTCCTACCTGAGCGCAATGTGTCTGGGCGTGGTGTGTGGCTTTGGGCGCGACAGCTACCGTCTTGCGCTCGATGCGCTACTGACGCACCTCGGCTAACCGGCTACGTCGATGCTTCCACCAGCCACCGGAACACCGGGTCGGTTGGTCGGGTCGGCAACATTTCGGGGTGCCACTGCACGGCGATGACCGGCGAGTCGCTTCGTTCGATTGCTTCGATCGAGCCATCGGGGCTCCGGCCAGCCACCACAAGATTGTCGCCGACCACATCGATGCTCTGATGATGCAGCGAGTTCACGTCGTGACGGGCGCCGTAGATTCCACCCAGCGTGGTGGCTAACTCGAAGTTCACTTCGTGCACGGTGGCGCTGCCATCGTCGTCATGAAAGGTATGCGACGGCACGTGCTGGTGAAGCGTGCCGCCAGCGTGCACGTTGATGACCTGGAGTCCGCGACAGATGCCAAGAACCGGCACGTTCAGCTCGATGGCGCCATCGAGAAGTTGCAGTTCGAGCTCGTCGCGAAGGTCGTCGATGTCGACCGACCCATCGACCTTGTGGCCGTACTGCGAAGGGTTGATATCGGCGCCGCCGGTCAGCAGGATGCCATCGAGTCGCTCGACAAATTCCCGTGGATCGACATCGAGTGGCAGATGCACCGGCAAACCACCGGCGTCGACGACCGCCCGGGCATACAGCGAGTAGTACACGTCGATCTTGTGCGTATCGAGTACCGGGAGGTTTCCCGACAGGTTGGCCGCGAGCGTTTGCGACCCTGGCAGACCAATAAGGGGCTTCATGTCACGCAGAGTAGCGGTAGTGGTCCACGTGGTGATCAGAGTGCGCCCATAAGGTCTGGGTAACATGATTCGGTCATTCAACTTCTTCGTCGCGGGCACCCGACAGGATTCCTAGATGGCGTACCCCTTCCCCCGACAATTCAAAGACAAAGTGGCCGGAATTCCAGGTAGCGAATACCTGCGGAGCGAACGTGTCAAAAACGTCGCGATGAAGTCGCTGCAGTACCCCGTGTACACACGCTCGCTCTTGGGCGGTGAGTCCGCGAAACGAAAGTTCATTATCTTTGGTCAGGGTCGCACCGGCAGCACGCTTCTTGTCGACCTGCTCAACTCCAGCCCAGATGTGTACTGCGACGATGAGCTGTTCTTCTACAAGCTGCGATGGCCCGCCCGGTATGCCGATGGCAAGAGTCGACTCTGCAAGGCGCCGGTGTATGGCTTCAAAGCCAAGATCTACCAGCTAAGCGAGACCCAAGAAGCAGATCCTCGCCAGTTCATGCGCCGACTCCATCGCAACGGATGGACCATCATCCACATCGAGCGCGAGAACCTGCTTCGGCACTCACTCTCGGCGGTCTTGGCCGAGCAGCGACAGATGTATCAGGCCACGACCGACATCGATCTGCGGGCGAAGCGCGAGAAAGAATACGTGCCGGTCGAACTGGTCGTTCACGAGATGCAGCAGCGCGAGAAGTTTCGCCGTCAAGAGGCCGCCGTGCTTCAGGATCTCCCGCACCTGCATGTGTCCTATGAAGCCGACCTTGCCGACGCCGCAAAACAGCAACGCTCACTGAACCGGATCTTCGAAGCGCTTGGCGTTCCGCCCGTTGAGGTTCACACCAACCTGCGGCGTATCAACAGAACAACGTTGCGCCACGATGTTGCCAACTACGACGAGCTCGCCGAAGCGCTCGACTCCGTTGGCTATGGAAGATATCTGTACGCCTAAGGCGGAGCTGAGGTGCTCACTTCTCGCCACACATGGCGCCGTGGGACACTGGTGAAGTGCGAGCAGACCTCATGGATCGGTATCCGGCCATCGCCGACCTTCAACGTCGAGCCCGCTGGCGAATTCCTCATTTCGCCTGGGAGTACCTCGACAGCGGCACCGGTGCCGAGCAGGCCCGCGATCGAAACATCGAGGCTCTCCGCCAGGTCACCTTCGTGCCCCGGCTCCTTCGTGGCGAACTTCATCCGAGCACCGAGACCGAACTCTTCGGCACCACCTACGCCGCCCCAATCGGTATTGCGCCCGTTGGACTCACCAGCCTGATTTGGCCGGGAGCCGACCTGGCGCTGGCTTCTATGGCTGCGACCAAGACGATTCCCTACGTGTTGAGCACGGTCGGTACCGAGAAGCCAGAGGTTGCCGGGCCAGTGGCTGGTGGCATGGGGTGGTTTCAGCTGTACCCGCCTCGTGACCACCAGGTTCGCGACGACCTCATCAGTCGCGCCAAGGATTCGGGATTCACGACCCTGGTTGTGACCGCCGATGTGCCAGCCGCAAGCCGTCGAGAGCGTCAGCGCAAGGCCCGGGTTCGAGTGCCACCCAAGATCGGTCCGGCCCTTATCGCTCGGGCCGCGGTTCGGCCAGCATGGTCGATCGAAACACTGCGTTCAGGGCTGCCTCGATTCAAGGGCCTCGAGAGCTATATCGATGAAGCGACGATGGCGAAGACCGCCGGGTTCGTTGGCGCCAACCTTGGTGGCACGTTGTCGTGGGACTACCTCGCGTCGGTGCGCGAGCTTTGGGATGGGCCGCTTGTGGTGAAAGGGCTCATGAACCCCGACGATGCTGAGCGGGCGGTCGAAACCGGCGCCGATGCAGTGGTGGTATCGAACCATGGCGGCCGCCAACTCGACGGCTCGGTGGCGTCGATCGAAGCGCTCCCTCACGTTGTCGAACGGGTCGGCAGCCAGATTCCCGTGTTGTTCGATAGCGGTGTGAGGTCGGGGCTTGACGTGGCCCGCGCCATCGCCTTGGGTGCGTCGTTTGTGTTCTGCGGTCGGGCCTTCATGTACGGCCTCGGTGCCCTCGGGGTCGACGGCCCGGCCCACGCCTTCGACGTGCTGCACGAAGACCTGGTGAATGTCATGCACCAAACCGGCTGCGAGCGACTCGATCAGCTTTCCGAGCGGGTGAGCTGACCCGCTGCTACAGCGAGCCAGCTACAGACGGCACACGTTTTCGAGAGTTCCTATGCCTTCGATGGTGCAGGAAACCACGCGGCCGTCGGTCAACCATTCGGGTGGCGTGCGTGCCGCCCCAACACCACCAGGCGTTCCAGTAGCGATGATGTCGCCCGGGTCAAGGGTGGTGATTTTGCTGAGGTCAACAACGATGTCGACCACATCGAACTCGAGTTCACGAGTGTTGCTGGATTGTTTGATGACCCCATCGACCGAGCTGGAGATTGCCAGGCCGCTGCCGTCGCCCAACTCGTCGGTGGTGACCATCCAAGGCCCTACCGGGGTTGTTCCCTCGAAGGACTTTCCGGCCAGGAACTGGCTGGTTCGTCGCTGCCAGTCGCGCACTGAAACGTCGTTGAAGATGGTGTAGCCGGCAATCGCAGCCAGCGCTTCGGCGGGTGTTGCATGACGAACTGGTCGCCCAATGACGATGCAGAGTTCGACTTCCCAGTCGACGTGGGTCGAGATGTCTACCGGCGGAAGTGCGATTGGGTCGTCGGCCCCAATGAGGGAGCGCCGAAACTTTGAGAAGTAGGTCGGGGCGGTTGGTGGCTGCCGTCCCATCTCGGCAATGTGATCGGCGTAGTTCACGCCAACACACACGATCTTGTCGGGTGCGGTGATGAGCGGAGCAAAGTTCGCGCCGGCGAGCGGGATGGTTCGGCCGCCGCGGCTTGGGTCGGCGCCAACTCGGAGGAGGTCGCCGACATCGGCGTGATCGAGCAGAACGATCTCGTCGCCGTCGATGCGCCCGGCCATGGTGGCGCCGTCGTAGCGGATCGTTGTGAGTTTCATGCGCCGATCGTAGCGTCGAGGCCAGTACCGTGACCGTGTGAGCGCCAAGCCCCCGCACATCGGAACCCTCAACGAGGGCTCACTGCACGCGGCGCTCAAGGTTCGCTACTCGGAACCGGGCGACGAGTTTGAAGTGCCGCTCGATGGCTTTGTGATCGACATTCGGCGCGACGACCTACTCATCGAGATCCAAACCAGTTCGTTTGGGGCGATGGGTCGCAAGCTCGACACCTTGCTCGACCAGTATCGAGTGGTTCTGGTGTACCCCGTGGCGGTGGAGACCTGGCTAGCGAAACCCGGCGCCAAGGAGCGTCGGTCGCCAAAGAAGGGTTCGGTGTACAGCCTCTTCGACGAGCTGGTGAGCATGCCGACACTGCTTGATCACCCCGGCCTCACCCTCGATGTTGTGTTGGTCTCGGTCACCAAGCATCAGGTGCACGACCCGAAGGCCAGGCGCGGTCGCGGTGGTTTTCGAACCATCGACCGGGTCCTTCGCGAGGTGAAGGGCACCGAGCGGTTCGAAACCGTCGACGATCTTCGTCGACTGCTACCCGATGGTCTTCCCGACGACTTCACCACCGCCGACCTGGCTCGGCTGGCCGGAGTGAATCGCGATGTTGCCCAGCGAATGGCGTACTGCTTCCGCCCGCTTGGGGTGTTTAAGGAAACCGGTCGCACGAAGGCCGGAATACTTCACCGGCTTGTGAGCTAGCAGCAATGATGACTACAGCGACAGAGGTTGCCTCGGAGGTTTGGGAACTGGCGGGTGGTTCTGCCGGTTCGATCGACGCACTCACCTTCGAAGGACCACCGCAGGTGTTGCCCTCCGTCTTTGACGTCACGGCCACCGCTACCGGAGTTGTCGGGTCGGCGCTGCTGGCTATCGCTGAGTTCGATTCGGTTCGACGCGGCAGCGACGTGTTGCCGGTCGTCGTCGACAGCCGACATGCCACGTGGTCGTTTCGCGATGAGAAACATGTGTTGGTCGACGGTGAGAGCCCACAGGTGTGGGCCGACCTGTCCGGGTACTACGCAACGGCCGATGGGTTCGTTCAGATCCACGCCAATTTCCCCCACCATGCGGCTCGGGCACTCGAAGCACTCGGTCTTCCAGCCGACGCGTCACGCCAACAGGTCGAGACCAATTTGGCTCGCCGGCACCGCCTTGATGTCGAAGATCTCATCGTCGGCTACGACGGCATCTGTTCGGCGCTGCGGTCGCTCGACGAGTGGCGCGAGCATCCCCACGCGAAACACCTTGGCGCCACGCCGCCGCTGGCGCGCACAGCTCGCCCGGTCAGCGATGGAGCCAACCCGTCTGGCCCGGCCGCGGCCGAGCCACGAGTTGGAGCGCCTCTGGACGGCGTGCGCGTGCTCGACCTCACTCGAATCCTGGCCGGACCCGTTGCGGCTCGCACGATGGCCGCCTTTGGTGCCGAGGTGCTCCGAGTCGGTGCCGACGGATTGGCGAGCCACGAGCTCAGCGTCGCTCTGACGTCGGTCGGCAAACGATTCACTCATATCGACCTCCGCTCCGACGCCGGACGCTCGGTGCTCTTGGATCTTGCTGCGTCGGCCGACGTGGTTCTCACTGCGTTTCGGCCCGGATCGTTGGCTGACTTAGGCATCGACAACCGGGCGCTTCGTGCGGTGCGCCCCGATGTGGTCATCGCCGAACTTTCAGCGTTTGGAAGCACCGGGCCGTGGGGCGGGCGACGAGGGTTCGACTCGATAACTCAGACCGCATCGGGTATCGCCCACGAAGGGATGCTTGCTGCCGGCACCGACTCACCGACACCACTTCCTTGCCAGCTGCTCGACTATGCCAGTGGTTACTTGTTGGCCGCAGGTGTCGTTCGTTCGCTTACCGATCGGCTGTCCTCGGGCGCTGGCTTCGACATCGAGGTTGTGCTTGCTCGAACCGGGCGATGGCTGGAAGCGATGGGTCGAGTAGACGGAGGTCTTGAGGTGCCGATTCCGACGTCGGCCGACGTAGCCGACTACCAAGTCGAGCGCGATTCCCCCTTTGGGCGCCTCAAACACATGAGCCAACCCGGAACGATTGCGGGCCAATCAGGCAGCTGGACTGTAGGACCAGAACGCCCCGGCCAAAGCCCTCCAACCTGGCAACCGGAATAGTGTTCCGGAATAGGGTTCCAGACACCCTATTCAAATCGACGAACGTCGATAGGAAAGCCTTGGTGTCTTTGCGGGCTTGGCGGTTCTGGCTTCTTGTTTGTCGGCCCTTTTCCTGGCGCTGAGCCGGCTGTTGATCGTGGCCGAACGAAATGGCTCGGGCTCCCAATCGCGAAACTGCCGGTTCACCCAAGGGAGTGTGGTGATGTCGGTGGCCTGCTCGGTGATGAGATCAGCCAACGTCCGGCCCTGCAGGTTTGAAGCGGCCAGGCCTTTCCCGCTATGCCCTCCAGCCCAACCAATGCCCGACTTTCGGTCAAGGCCAACCGAGGCGTATCCGTCGCGAGGCTCCCCGAGCGGACCACCCCAACGGTGCGTGAACTCCACGCCGCGAAGCACCGGAAACATCTCGGTGAGCGTGTCGATGATCTCACCGTGGAGCGCTGCATCTTGCTCCATCGCCTCGTCGATCTTCGACCCGTAGCCGTAGCGTGTGCCGTTACCGCCGAAGGCGATGCGGCCGTCGTGGGTGCGCTGTCCGTAGATTACCGCATGTCGTTCATCGGCGAAGGTTTGCATGTTGCGAAGGCCCAGTTCATTCCATGTAGTTGCGGGGAGCGGCTCGGTAGCCACCATCAGCGAGAAGAGCGGAGCCAGGCGTCGAGCACCGCCGCCGAGTTGCGCGGTGTAGCCCTCGGTCGCTCGGATGACGATTTCGGCCGAGACACTCCCAGAATTCGTTCGAACGCTGCCTGCTTCGATCGAACATGCGGCCGTGCCCTCGACGATTCGTCCGCCGCGACGCTCCACAGCCTCGGCCAGGCCGCGCGCCAGGTTTGCCGGCTGTACGCGGGCGCAGGCCGAAAAGAACACGCCGCCGAGTACGTCGGTTGCGTTGACGTTGGCGCTCGCTTCTTGTGCGTCGAGCAACCGAACGTCGGTGTCGGCGAACCCGAGCTGGTGACGTCGCGCAACATCGGCGCGCTGACGTTCAAGCTGCGGTTGATTTCGCGCCACGCGGACAGTGCCACCTTTGTGAAAGTGACAGTCGATGCCTTCGAACACCGCCACCCGACCGATTTCGTCAACCGCGTCGATCCCGGCATGCATCAATCGAATGGCCGACTCGTGGTCGCGGGCAGCTTTCGCCGCGTCGTAGCCGCCCACGAGCTCGGCGGTCACCCATCCGCCATTGCGGCCCGATGCCCCAAAGCCAACGATGTCGCGTTCGATGACAAGAACTCGCAGCGACGGGTCGGCAACCAGCAGGTAGTACGCCACCCAGAGGCCGGTGTAGCCGCCACCGACGATGGCCACATCGACCTGCGTGTCGCCGTCAAGGCTGGCTCGGGGTTCGAGCGAGTCAGGTTGTTGTTCGAGCCAAAGCGATCGGGAGCGATAGTCGGTCACGATCGAACCCTACGTCGGACGCGCTCTTGGCTACCCTCTGGAAGCCGGAAGCCGCACGGAAGGACTTCGAAGTCGATGCTTATTGTTGCCGACGACGCCCATGTCTCCCACCACTGTCTCGAGCTCGATGGCAGTGAGTTGGTGCTTTCCTGGGAAGGACCGGAGCGGGCGCGTATTGTCAAGGATGTCCTTGCGGCCGGTGGTCGACACCAGTTTGTCGCGCCCGACCCTTTGCAACGACATGTTGTCGAGAAGGTTCACGACCCGGCCTACATCGATTTTCTTGAACACGCATGGGCCCGCTGGGTCGCCGATGGGCATGACGGCGAGGC
>CALJDK010000067.1 GCA_938023735.1 uncultured Acidimicrobiales bacterium | reverse complement strand
ATCAGCTCTACATCAACGGCGAGTTCTGCGACGCCTCCGACGGCAGCCGCTTCGACTCGATCAACCCGTCAACCGGCGAGGTCTGGGCAACAGCTCCAGCGGCTACCGAACAAGACGTCGACCGGGCGGTCAAAGCCGCTCACCACGCCATGTTCGAAGGCGAATGGTCGAAGATGACCGCGACCCAGCGTGGCCACCTGCTGTTCAAGCTTGCCGACGCTGTGGCCGAAGTCGCCCAAGATCTGGGTTCGATCGAAACCACCGACAGCGGCAAACTCGCAGCCGAGACCCGCGGGCAGAGCGCCTACGTGGCGGACTACTACCGCTACTACGGAGGCATGGCCGACAAGATCCAAGGCGACGTGTTGCCCATCGACAAACCCGACATGCACGTGTACACGCGCCGCGAACCAATCGGTGTTGTCGCAGCGATCGTGCCGTGGAACGCCGAGATGTTCCTCACGGCCACCAAAGTTGGACCGGCACTCGCCGCCGGCTGCGCAGTGGTAATTAAGGCATCAGAGATTGCGCCCGCTCCGATCCTTGAATTCGCCAAGGTTGTCGACCAAGTCGGCTTTCCGCCAGGCGTTATCAACCTCATCACCGGTTTCGGTGAGCCATGTGGCCGCATCCTCACTAGCCACAAACAGGTTTCGAAGGTTGCGTTCACCGGCGGCGCCGACACCGCTCGCCACGTCATCGCAAACACGGCAAACAACTTCGCGCCGGTGTCCCTCGAACTCGGCGGCAAATCGCCGCTGGTTATCTTCGATGATGCCGATCTCGAAGGTGCGGTGAACGGCGCCGTGGCCGGAAACTTCGGGGCATCGGGTCAGAGCTGTGTTGCCGGGTCGAGAGTCATCGTTCAAGCTGGCGTCTACGACCGCTTCATCGAGATGGTCACCGAACGGGCGCAGGCAATCCGCCTCGGCGACCCGCTCGACGACGACACACAAATGGGTCCACTCGCCACCCAAGTGCAATACGACCGCTGCATAAGCGTCGTTGCGGCGTCGGCATCCGAAGGAGCCACCATCCATACCGGCGGCAAACGCCCCGATGGATTCGAGACCGGCTGGTACTTCGAGCCGACGGTTATCGCCTGCCCCGACCAGACAATCACGAGCACTCGAGTCGAGCTGTTCGGCCCGGTGATGTCGGTGCTCAAGTTCGAGAACGAAGAAGATGCCATCGGTCTCGCCAACGACACCGAGTTCGGACTCGGCGCCGGCATCTTCACCAACAACTTGGCCCGGGCGCATCGAGTATCGGAGAAGATTCATTCGGGCATCGTGTGGGTCAACACCTACCGGGCCATCTCCCCCATCGCGCCGTTCGGAGGTTTCGGCAACAGCGGCTACGGCCGTGAGGCGGGCGTCGACGCAATCCACGAATTCACTCGAACCAAGACCGTGTGGATCAACACCTCGCCAGAACCAATGGCCAACCCGTTTGTGATGCGCTGATATGACTACTGTTTCTCTTGACGACATCCAAGCAGTCACCACTGCGGCGCTGATAAAGCATGGCGCCCGCGAAGATATTGCGGGTCACGTAGCAACTGCGGTGAGAGTTGCCGAGGCCAACGGCAACAAGATCTGTGGCCTCTACTATCTCGACAGCTACTGCAAACAGCTCGAAACCGGCCGGATCAACGGCGCTACCAATCCGGTCGTCACCATCGACCGTCCGGGAGCCGTGCGGGTCGACGGTCAGCTCGGATTCGCACAAACCGCGTTTGCTGCCGGATTCGCCGCCGCTGTCGATTCAGCCTCAGCAAATGGCATCTGCGGCTTCGCCGTCGAACACACGCACACGTGCACCTCGCTGGGATTCTTCACCGAACAATTCGCCAAGGCCGGCATGTTTGCCATCGGGGCCACCAACGCAACGCCACGAGTAGCGCCGCCAGGTGGTTCCGAATCGCTTCTCGGCACGAACCCCATCGCCATGGCCGTACCCGACGGCGACGGCGGCGTGGCCTTTCAGTTCGACTTCAGCACAAGCGCCGTGGCACTAGGCAAAATTACCATGGCTGCCGCAGCCGGCGAACAGATTCCGCTTGGTTGGGCGGTCGATGCCAACGGTCAACCCACCACCGATCCCAAGGCAGCGCTCGAAGGGTCGCTGGTTTCGGCCGGTGGATACAAGGGATTCGGCATCGGCCTCATGGTTGAGTTGCTTGCCTCTGCGCTCACCGGCTCGCGGCGCAGCGTCGACGTTCCGCCGCTCAAGGCCCCAGAGGGTCCTCCGCACGACCTTGGCCAGTTCTATATCGTTATCGACCCGACGGCCTATAGCGATCAAGGATTCTACGACCACCTGGCCGGGTTGGCCGAGTCGATCGCTGCTCAACCGGGCACCCGGCTTCCGGGGCAGGACTCTGCGCGGCCCGACGCCGTCGAGGTCGAAGATGATGTCTGGCAGGCGGTGCGGCACCTCGCCGAGTAACTTGGTTGCGGTGACCACACTCACGACAACGGGACCGGGTTCGCCTACACCCGACAACATCGCCGCAAACCCGGTGGGCGGCAACCTTTTGCAACGCCAGACGCGCACCACGCCAGGCCGATTGCGCCTGCGCACGTTCGCCATTGTTGCCTTGGCGCTTGCCACGGGCATTCTCGCCGCGATCATCTTTAGCCAACGGGCAAACACTGTCGACGTCATCCGAGATGTCGACGAACCGGCAATTCTTGCGGCACGACAGGTGCAGGCCAGCCTCGCCGAAGCCGACGCTTCGGCCGCCAACGCGTTCCTTGACGGGGGTGCCGAAAACGCGGTGCAGCGAGCGCGCTACGAAGAAGCGATCTCGTCGGCTGAGGAATCGCTGGTCACCCTCGCCGCTCGCATCGGCGACGATCAAGAATCGACCGACGCTGTGGTGGCCATCGAGCAAGCGGTGTCGAACTATGCCGGTCTCGTCGAGATCGCCCGAGTCAACAACCGCCAAGGATTCCCTGTCGGCGCCGCCTACCTCACCACGGCATCTGACCTGCTTACCAACGAGGTGTACCCACTCACTGACCTCGTAGCGAACAACAGTGCCCGCGAATACCGCAGCAACTACAACAGCTTGCTTGGTCCACAGATCGGGCTCGCTCTTGCCGTGGTTGGCCTGGCTGCGCTGCTCACCATCGTGTTGCTACGCACGCACCAGGTGATTTCGCAGAAGTTTCGGCGCCGCCTCAACCCGGCGATTGCGCTTGCCACACTGCTGGCAGCGGGCCTAACGCTCTGGCTGATTTTGAGTTTGGCATCGCAAGCAAGCTTCGTCGTCGACGCACGCGACGACGGGTATAGCGGCGTTCGCGAGTACGTCGATTCTCGAGCTCTGGCCTTTCGGGCCAAAGGCGCAGAGTCTCGATACCTCATCGCCCGCGGAAACGAAACCACGGCCGAATTTGATGCTGCTGCTGACAAGCTTGAGGGCGTCCTCGCTCAGTCTTCGCAGCTTGCCGATGGCGCCAGCGAGCAGGACGCAGCCTCCGACGCACAACAAACATGGCAGGGGTACCGCAGTGTCCACGACGAAATCGTGCTGTCAGTCGAAGCAGGAAGTCGCCAGGAAGCTGAAAACCTGGCGCTCAATCAATCCAACGTCGCCTTCGACGCCGCCGACGAGGCACTTGTTCGCGGCCTCGCACTCAATCAAGACCAGTTCGATCGTTCGATGAACAGCGCGGCGGAGTCCACCAACTTCCTGCCGTTTGGCGCATTGGCGTTGGCCATCGCCAGCGCACTTCTCAGTCTGTTCGGTATCCAGTCACGCATAAACGAGTACCGCTGATGCGCCGATTCGCTTCCCTCATTCTTCTGTTTGTTCTCGTTGCGACGGCCTGCGCCGCTCCAACTGAAGAACCGTTCGATTCGGTCGCCGAGATCGCGGATGCATCGGGTTCTGGCTCCGACGCACCGGCGCCCGAACCCGATCCTGCTTGTAACCCTGACAACGCCCGACCAAGTCTGCAGCCTGACCAGCCGCTCCCTCAGCCAGGGGCAATGCCAGCGGGCACTCGAATGGCCGACATCCTCAGCGACGGGACCTTGCGCATTGGGGTTGCCCAAGACACGCTGTTGTTCGGTTTCCTCAACCCAGGCACTGGCGAGATCGAGGGCTTCGATGTCGAGATCGGCAAGCTTGTCGCGAACGCGATCTTCGGCACCAGCGACGGCCGTGTCGAACTCATTCCGATCTCGAGCGCCGAACGCATCCCCGGCCTGGTCGACGGGCGATTCGACATCGTCGTCAAGACCATGACCATTACCTGCACGCGCTGGGGACAGATCGACTTCTCGAGTGTGTACTACGAGTCGGGTCAGAAGGTGCTCGTGCGTGAGGGCGCCGGCATTGAGCGCATCGAAGACATGACTGCCGAAGAGTCGGTGTGTGCGGCCGAGGGCACCACGTCCATCGCGGCAATCGATAACTTCGCAGTGCAGTCGGTGGGCGTCGAGACCTGGACCGACTGCCTCGTGCTGTTCCAGCAGGGCCGAACCGATGGCATTTCTACCGATGACACGATTCTGGCTGGTCTTGCCGCCCAGGATCCCTTTGCGGTCATCGTCGGCGACCTGTTCTCCGAAGAGCCTTACGGCATAGGAAGTTCGAAGAGTTACCCCGAGTTCACTCGGTTCATTAACGCCGTGCTTGAGCAGGCGCGCCAAGACGGAACGTGGCAGGACCTGTACGACACCTGGCTTCGCGACACCCTCGGCGAACAAACGCCTCCAACCGCCCAGTACCGCTAAACCGCAGCAGCCAGCCAGCCCAAAAGTAAGAACGCGGGGTCTGACCCGCGTTCTTACTTTTGGTAGGTGGTGGTGCTCCGCTTGGTTCGTTAGGACTGTTTACGAGTAGAAATTCGTTCATATGTCCGTGACATCTCGTCTCTTTCGGCTCGTTCTTGTGGTCTGCCTTGTTCTTTCTGGCACCGTTTTCACCGGAGGCTCAGCAGCAGCAACAGAAGACTCCGACACCGCTTTTGACCTTCTCGAGTCAGCCAAGAAGAAGAAGGAACCGGCTACACCCAAGCCGTTCGTCTGTCCGACTACCGGGCCAATCCGCATCTCGGTCTCGCCGGCCCGCAAAGCAAAAAATCTCAAAGCAATGTCCAGCTCGGCGAAACCTGCCCCGGCGGTAAGCGGACGCAACCGCCCGCACCCGGGGTACTCGGGTGTGGTCGGCGCACTCGAACCCTCCACACGAGTCGTCGTGCCACAGGCTGCTCCACCCAAACGCGTCGCCGAAGGCATCTCGCCGCTCACCGGAAAAAAATCGAAGAAGGCCGATCTTCCCGCTGTTGTCGTGAAGATCTCCAACTCGCCCCAGGCCCAACCACAAACCGGGCTCCACAAAGCCGACCTGGTGGTCGAAGAGCAGGTCGAAGGCGGCATCACGCGTTTCCTCGCCATCTATCAAAGCCAGACCGCTCTCGTAGGTCCAGTGCGATCGGTACGGTCGACAGACATCGCCGTGGTCAACTCGCTTCGCACCCCAGCAATGATGTACTCAGGTGGCAACCGAACGTTCGTCAGGCTCATCCGAGACCAAAACATCGTCGATGTCAGCGAGGCAACATGCCCGAAGTCGTTCCGGCGGGTCGCCGGTAAGATAGCGCCGCACAACCTTTACTCTCGCACTGGTTCAATCGCAAAGGCGCTCGATTCTGAGCCACCACGCACACAATTCAGGTTCCGCAAGAGGAATGAGAAGGTTGGCGGCGTTAAGGCCAAGCGAGCGCAGGTTACCTACACGGCCAACTTGGTCGACTGGCAGTGGCACCCGAAGAAGCAGGTCTGGCAGCGGTGGCAAAACAACCGTCCACATGTAGTCAGCTCTGGGGCTCAGATCGCGGCACAAAACGTGATCATCGCCGAGATCGATCGGGTCGATTCGGGCTTGCGAGACAGCGTGGGATCCGTCGTCACCGAAGATGTTTTTGTGGGTAAGGGCAGGGCGGTGATCCTGACCAAGGGTCGCGCAATCCTCGCCCGATGGAACCGGCCTTCACTCGACCTTCCCGCGACCTTCATCGATCGCAAAACCCGCAAGCCGATCTTTATTACGCCTGGCAACACGTGGATTCAGCTCGCCGAAACCGGCGAATACGATTTCGAATAATTCACCGCCAAACAACAACTCGAGGGCGAGTACACCTTTGGTGTTCGCACCGACTACGCTGACGACATCGCCGCACTGCGGACGACGAGGCTCCCGTTCTGACGAGCGATCCTCTCGTTTCGGAGTTTGCGAGCGGCTTGACAGCTTTGGCGGGAACTCCCGTCACTACGAACCCTCTCAGGAATGACGTCACCTCTGTGTTGACCGATGCTGAATTTGACCGTCTTGTCCAACATCATCTCGATGGACGGGCAGACGAACAACAAGTAGCACATCTCACCAATGCCAAAGACCGATGGGTCGACGCCCTCTTCGACATGCTCGACGAGGCCGAGTTCGTCTACGAACGCGCCCGCAAGACCACCAACGGACCGGGGCGCAACAACGTCCTTGACGATCTCAACGCCGAATGCAACCGCATCGACGACGTCATCACCGAACTCATCGGCGAGCCCGATATCCCCGACCGGCCAGCACCGAAGCCCGAAGAACCACCGGGCAATGCCGTGCTGCAACTCTCGTGGTCGGAGGGCCAAGTTGTTGCGTGGGCATCAGGGCACCGGGCCGAACGCGAAAGCACCGAGCAGGTACTCGAACGTTTGAAGGCACTCGGCGCCGGAGCAATCGACTGGGAGGAACACCAGGCGATCAAGATTCCAACCATTGGACGTGCTCCAGCGTTGTCAGCCCCGCTCACCTCGATGCTGGGTTGGCTAGCTGCCCTTGGCGCAACACGCGACGCCGAAACGGTTGGACCCAGCGTTGCGTGGATAGGCCTTGCCACCGCAGCTGCGGTCGAACAGGTCGCGCAAGGCCGTATGGTCCCGCAGCTAAAGCAACGCCGAGCCTCGCGCCGCGGCGGCAACGGCGATCAACCGGTGTTTCGGGTTCGTTGGGTGCCGACACTGCTCGACGCGAAACGAGTTTCCGAACTCGTCAACTCGCTCCCCGGCGCAGTCATGGCGTCAAATGCTCGCCAGGACAAACACGCTTTTGTGGTGTCGCTTCTCGCAGAGCTGGTCGATGCCATCGCCCGTACCGCTGCCGAACGAATCGAAGCCCCAGCGGCCCCACCAGAACCCAAGACGCTCAACGACGCCGGCGAAGCAATGCTCGCCCACCTCGACGGATCAACGTTTAATCTTCCGAATCAATCTGGCGGCGACCTGGCTCGGAAGCTCACCCGCTGGGCTCAGCATGTTGTCGGCGTCGGAGGCGACCGGCTGATCATCCAGCTCGACCCGCCAGACGACATCGGCGCATGGCACGCAGCAGTTCTCGCGCCGACCGAGGAAGGCGACGTCGAGCCGGTCGAATCTGCGCTTGTCACCTCATCGAAGTCGCGGGCCAAGGCGCTCAGCGACCAGCTATCTCGAGTCGAACGGCTCTTCCCCGAACTCATGCGCGGCGGCGGGCAGCGTCGAGGTGAGGTCATCCTTTCTCAAGACGAGGCATGGCGCCTGATGACCGACGAGGGCGAAGCGCTCACCGCGTCGGGTTTCGAAGTGCGGGTGCCTGCACTGTCTCGCAAGAAGCCGACCCCGTCTCTTCGTCTCAGCTCCGAAAGCGACGAAACGGTGGTCGGGGCACAACAATTGGCCAACGTTCGCTGGTCTGCGGTGTTCGGCGATGTCGAACTGACGGCTGAGGAAATCAACCGGCTTGCTCTCGAGAAACGTCCGTTGGTGAAGTCGCGTGGCAAGTGGGTTGAGCTCGACAAGGTCGATTTAGCGGCGGCCGCTGAAGCACTCTCGCAACGGGCAGACCAGACCCGCCTTACTGGTGCTGACATGTTGCGACATGCCCTCGGCCTTGAGGGCGGGTCGATGCTCGGCGGTATCGCCGTATCTGGCGATGGTTGGGCGGCCGACCTGTTGCGCAGCGTTTCGAATCTGCCCAAAGAGCCCCCCACGAAACCACCACACTTTGCGGGCGAACTTCGCTCCTATCAGGCCGATGCTCTGGCCTGGCTCGGGTTCCTTGACGACGCCGGCCTGGGCGGCATCCTTGCCCTCGATATGGGTCTCGGCAAGACGCCAACGATGCTCGCCAACATTGCGGCATCAAACCCTGAACACGGGCCCGCTCTTGTCATCGCTCCACCTGCTGTTGTTGGCAACTGGGCGTCTGAGGCAAAGAAGTTCGTGCCGGGCGTGTCCGTGCTGGTTCATCACGGCCCGAACCGTGCAAGTGGCGACGAGCTCATCGATGCCTGCGATGACTACGACGTCGTCATCACTACCTATGGCACCGCAGTACGCGATATGGACGACCTCGAAGACGTCGAGTTCGGAAAGGTCGTTATCGATGAAGCCCAGGCAATCAAAAACCCGGGCAGCGAAACAGCTCAGCAGCTGCGACGCCTTGACGCCCGCACCCGCATCGCCCTAACCGGCACCCCAATCGAAAACGGCCTTGGCGACCTGTGGGCAATTCTTGACTGGGCCAATCCGGGCCTGGTCGGCGCCCGAGCGCCGTTTATTGCCAACATGACCCCCGAGGCCAAAGGCAAGGAGGGCGCTGAGCAGGCATTGCGGGCGCTCAACGGCCTGCTCGTGTTCCGCCGTACGAAAGCCGAGCCGGCAATCGCGGCCGAGCTTCCCGACCGCATCGACGAACTCGACCATTGTGCGATGACCCCCGAACAGATCGGCCTGTACCAGGCGGTGCTCGACGACCTGGCTCAAGCAACTGCCGAAGCCGACGCTGGCACCTCGCAACGCAAGGGCGCAGTTCTCTCGGCGATCACGGCCCTCAAACAGATCTGCAACCATCCGGTCAACTACGAAGAGGACGACGAAGGGCTCGAAGGCCGATCGGGCAAGCTCGCCCGGCTCAACGAGATCATCGACGTGGTGTTCGGCGCAGACGAACGAATCCTTATCTTCACCCACTTCGCTTCGTGGGGGGAGCGCCTCGCCGAGTACCTCACCAACCGCACCGGCAAGAACATCCCGTGTTACCACGGCGGACTGTCCCGCAACGAGCGTGACCGTATGGTCGATGAGTTCCAGGCTGGCGAGGGTGCCGGAGCCATGGTGCTGTCGCTGAAAGCGGGCGGTACCGGCCTCAACCTCACCGCAGCAAGCCACGTAGTGCTCTATGACCGCTGGTGGAACCCGGCGGTCGAAGACCAAGCCCGCGATCGCGTGTGGCGTATTGGTCAAAAGAACACGGTTATCTGCCACCGTCTGGTCTGCCCGGGCACCGTTGACGAGCGGGTGGAAGAGGTTGTTGCCGGGAAACGACAGATCGCCGACATGGTGCTGCCGAAGTCGAGCTCGATTGGCGATCTTGACGCCGACCAGCTGCAGCGAGCACTGGGGCTCGATCCGGGGGCTCTTCTTCAGACCGACGAAGACGACGAACTGCTCGATGACGACGAGTATGACCACGATGCTCCCACCGAACAGATGGCCGAGGCCACCCTATGAGTTCACGACGACGCAAGAAACGCGGCGGCAACACCGGCGGTAACGGTGGCGACGGCGGGAATGACCACTCCGGCAAAGGCGGCCGTAACCGCAATAGCGGCGGTGCCAACAAGTCATCCAACAAATCATCAAACAAGGGCGCCAAGAACAAGGGCGGCCGACAGAAGGGCAAGCAGAAGGCCCCGAAGTTTGATGCCGCCGACTTCTGGGGTGACAACGAACTGCTCCCCGAGCCGCGTGGCTACGTGGTCGATATCGAAGACACCACAGCGATCCTTCGCTCGCTCGGCCGGCCACCGATTCCCGGCAGCGAAGCCGCAGCCGAACATCACTTTGCGATGGTGTACGAGCGCTCGGTGAATCTGGCGAAGGCGCTTGCGGCAGCGGGTGGTCTCGACCAGGAGATCGACGAGGAACCCGACGGGTCTAACTAAGGCCGGTTCGATACAACCGGCCCGCTACAACCGTCTACTTTGCGAGGACCGTCGCCCGGATCTCGGCGCCTGGCTGGGCGAGCTGGGTCGAGGCGATTTCGCTGATCGGACGCTCGGTTGGTTCGTTGAACACCGAACCAAGGATTTGTTGACCGTCGCTGGCCACAAGCTGGAGGGCGCTGGCCACATCGCTTGCTCGAACGACCTGACGGCCAGCCACAAGGATGAAGCCGTCGGCTTCGCGGCCAACCAGGCGGCACTCGGCAGTGCCAAGCACAGCGGGTGACGAAACGATGACCACATCGAAGTGGTTGCGCAGGTGACCAAACAGGCGGGCAAGCGTTGGGCTGGCCAACAGTTCGGCGGGGTCACGGTCGGTTGTTCCGGTACCAAGAAACGACAGACCGTCGATGCGGGTTGACTCGAGCGCATCGATTGGGGCCTCAAGCATGTCGGTGAGACCAAGGGTTGGGGTTATGTTGATGGCCTTCGACAGCGAACCGTCACGCAGATCTGCGTCGACCAACACCACCCGGCGACCGAACCGAGCCAGCATGGCGGCCAACTCGGCGGCGACGATCTCGGAACCTTCGCTGGCGTTGGAACTGGCGACCTGAAGAACCTGCGCCGAGGTGGCGTTTCGGGCAAAGCCCACGGACGTGGCGAGCGAACGCACAGCATCTGAGCGGCCGTCCGAGGCGGGCAGCATGCCAAGTAGAGCTTGACCGGTCATTGCCAGCTCGAGGGGCTCACGAAGCTTGGTGTCGGAGCGATCACGCCAGAGGGCAACCATGACACCAACGACCAAGCCGAGCATGCCAGCCAGAATGAGGTTACGAATCAGGTTGGGAGAAGCCTGACCCAGCGGAGCATCGGCGGCCACGGTTACTGCGGCACCCGAGTTCTCGCGCTCGAGCACAACGCCTTCGACCTGAAGGCTTCGGAGCTGACCAGCGAGACGGCTGAGTTCAGAGTCGAGGCGGGTCCGCTCGGTCGACTGCTGTCCAACGACTCGGGTTCGTTCCTGCAAAAGAGCAATGGTGGTTTCGAGATCGCGGCTCGAGGCGATGAACCCGTCGATCTCGGCGATGGGTTCCTGGAGTTCTTCGAGCCGTTCCGTAACGCCGTTGAGGTCGGCTTCGGTTCGATCGACCCGACGCTCGTGGTCCTCGAGGTCGAGTTGCCGGCGAGCGGTTACATAGGTTTCGGCATAGGTGTTTGCGGCCGCCGCTGCTTGTTCGGCGGTGGGAGCGCTGGCGTCGAACACCAGGGTGGTGGCTTCGCCTCGGCGGTCGGTGGCGGGAAGTTGCTTGGCGCTTACCGCCACCTGGACACTACTTCCAGATGAGCCACTCCCAGACGAATTGCTGTCGAATGAGTTGCGACTTAGCTCTTCGCCAGCTTCACGCTGGAAGGCGTCGCTTCGGACGTACTCGAGCTCGGCACTCACCGATCGAATTCGACCGTTGTCGTCGCCGCCGCCCAGGGGAAACAGCTGGGCCGTTGCGTCGGTACGAAGCAGTACTTCCGACGATGCAACATAGGTTGGAGTCATCATCATGGTCAGCAGCGCAGCGATGAGCACGATGACTGCCACCACTGCGCCAAGGGGAACGATCTGTCGGCGAACAACCGCCAAAAGTTCACTCACCGTGGGCACTGCGGCTCCGAGCTCGACTGGCTGCTCTTCGAGCTCCGGCCTTACCGGATTAGCTGCTGGCTTGACTACTGGCGTATTTGCGTGGGGGTTTTCGGCCATTCCTTCAGGGTACGACAACATACAGCGTTTCGTGAGGGCCGAAATAACCACTATGAGTGGCCCTTCTGGCACTGGTGGAGCAAAGCTTCCATCTCCCAAACTTGGGGTCTATGACGACTGCGAATTCGACGCCCCCAATAATCGGCACCAGTCTCGCGAAACGACGCGAGGCGGCCGCTGACGCGCAGCGACGATTCCAAACCGACCCGCTCTATGACCGTCGGACACCCAACCCCGGCCCGGTTCACACTCCAGAAGTACGCAGGGATCTGGTGTGGGGCGAACCCGTCTCCACCCCAAAGCCACCACTGGTCATCCGTCGGCCGCTCTACAAGCGGCCCTTCGATATCGCCGTAACGCTGCTGGTTCTGCTGGTCGCTCTACCCGTGATGGCCGTCATCGCCCTGCTGGTGCGGCTCGGATCGCCCGGACCGCTCCTCTACGCCGGCGAACGGCTCGGCCGGGACGGCAAGACCTTTCGTTGCTTCAAGTTTCGCTCGATGTACCTCGGCGCCGACGACTTACTCGAAGAGGTCTTGGCCGACGATGCAGGCAAGCGCAAAGAGTTTCACGACACCGCGAAACTGAAAGACGACCCGCGCATCACCCCGATCGGCAACCTGCTTCGCCGCACCAGCCTCGATGAACTGCCCCAGCTCCTCAACGTTCTTCGCGGCGACATGAGCCTGGTCGGCCCTCGACCAGTGCCCTATGACGAATCGCTTCGCTACGGCCTCTGGATTGAACAGGTCCAGACCGTGCGCCCCGGACTCACCGGTGCATGGCAGGTTTCGGGCCGCAACGACATCTCCTACAGAGAGCGTGCCCAGCTCGACTTTGTGTACAGCGCCACCCACACCCTGCTCGGCGACCTCAAAATTCTCGCGAAGACCGTCATGGTCGTTCTTCGTCCGAGTAACTCGGGGGCCTACTAAATGACCGCCGTACTTGACCAGGTTCTGTCCCCCGCAGGTCTGGCACCAACCCAGCTGCAAGAGAACCAGCGACGTGACGTCGCTGATAGCCGTCGGATTCTGCACGTCCTCGAACCTACCGACGGTGGCGTCCCTGAATGGGTACGTCTGGTGGCAAAAGCCCAGGTAGAACGGGGTCATACGGTAGGAATTGCCGGTCTCGAAAGCCTCACCGACAACACCACGCACCACCCGCTTTCTATTGGACGCAACAACCCGGTTTCGCTGCAACGGTCGGGCCGAGCTCTTCGCCGGCTGGCTGACCGCTACGACGTTGTGCACCTTCACTCGTTCTTCGCTGGAATTGCTGGACGCACCGCCGGCCTCGGAGCGCCCACGGTGTTTCACCCGCACGGCTGGGTTCACCAGATGGACAGCCGAGGCAGCCAGATCGTTGGCGCCTCGATCGAGCGATCGCTGGCCCCAAAGACCGGCGCAATCGTTACCGTCAACGGCGAAGAGAGCCAGCACGGCGTTCGCGCCAACATCGACGCCTGGTTCCACGAAGTTGGGGTGCCGGTCGATCTCGACCGATTCGCCGCCCTTCCCAACAAAGACTCAGCCCGCCGCCAACTCGGTGTTCGTGGCCCCCTCGCCGTCTGTGTCGGCCGCCTGTGCACCCAAAAGGGCCAGCGCGACCTCATCGACCTGTGGGAAAAACACACGGGTGGCAACATCACCCTGGCTCTGGTTGGACCAGCACAGGATGACTTCGATCTTCCCGACAACCTCCCGAGCTCCATCATTCACACCGGCCGCACCGATCCCGCACCGTGGCTCGCCGCCGCCGATGTTGTGGTTCAGCCGTCGCACTGGGAAGGCCAAAGCATCGCGGTCGGCGAAGCCCTGGCCTCGGGACGTCCCGTGGTGGCCTTCGATGTCACCGGGATGCGCCGAGCGATCCTCGATGCGACGACGACCACCCGCTCAGCAGCTGGCGCCGTTGTGCCCAAAGGCGCCTACGAACTGCTCATCAGCGAAGCCCAACGTCGTATTGAACGGCCATTGCTTCGTAACCAAGAAGGCCACGCCGGCCGCCAACGAGCCCACGACCTTTTCTCCCCCGACACCATGGCTGACCGCCTCGACTACCTCTATCAGGACCTGATTCGATGACTCCCCCCACCGTCACGCACGCGCCACCAAGCTCTTCGCCCGCAACAGCACCAGACAACGCGACCTCTACCAGCCGACCAAACGTGCTGATCATCGGCGCAGCCCGGGCCGGATCGACCTTCCTGGTCAACCAGCTCACCCATCATCCCGACATTGCTGTGTCCAACCCCAAAGAGACCCATTTTCTCTCGCTTGGTTCCCGTAGCGAGGGTTTTGCCGGCCCTGGCGATGACACCACCATCAACCGCCAGATCCAGCACTCGCTCACCGGCTGGGAATCGACCTTTCTGCCTGCTCAGCGGGCAAAAATCCGCATCGATGCGTCGGTGTCGATGCTCTACTACGCCGAGGAAACCCTCACCCAGATCGATACCTACCTGGGCGACGACGTCAAGGTCATCGTGGTGCTTCGCGACCCGGTCGATCGGGCCTATTCGGCCTTCAAATACCTCCAAAACCGTGGCTTCGAAACCAGCGCCACCTTCGGCGAGGCGCTCGATGTCGAGTACGGCCGGATCAGCGACGGCTGGCACCATCTGTGGCACTACTCGTCGATGAGCCGCTATGCCGAGCAACTCGAGCCGTGGCTCGACCGTTTCGGTGATCAACTCACCGTTGTCGACTACGACCGACTTATCGACGACAGCGCAGCCGTGTGCAACGAACTCATCGATTGGATGGGTCTCGATCCAAAACTCAATCCAGAAGCCGAATCGGCCGATACAAGGGCAGTGAATTCCTCCGGTGAGCTCCGTAGCTCCGGTATGCAACAGCTCTTGACGACCTGCCGCAAGGTGGGCTGGCTGCAACGCGCAGTCAAGGCCGCGATTCCCTTTGAACTTCGGGAACGACTTCGTTCGCTCAACCTTCGCACTGCGATGGCCAGCGAATCTGACCGCAGCCGACTCATGGGCGAACTCGACCAGGACATGGCGCGCTTGCGCGACCTGCTTGGTCCGATGAGTCCGGCATGGCTCGACTAGGAAAACTCCTCACAACACCAATCGTTCGCGCTGGCCTCGGCCGCGTAGGACTCGCCGCTGGCATTGCGCTTTCGGTTATTTGGCTGACGAGCACCCTCACCGAGGATGCTTTTGCCAAAGCTGCTGTCGCGCTGTCGCTCATCGCCACGGGTTCGATCGGCGGGGTCTTTGGCTCGAACCGGGTCATCCTCCGAGACCTGGCTGCGGTCGAGACTCCCTCGGCCGAGAGTGCCGCGATTGTTGGCGCTGCGATGCAGGTGGCCACTCGCACCGCACTGCTGGCCGCCGCCATCACCACCGTCGCCGTCGGCGTGATCGTCAACGAGTGGTCGCTGCTCGTTCTGGCCTCGACCGCTCTGGCATCGCTCGCCGGCTCGATTCTGTACTTCGTGAGCGATGGCCTCCGTGCCGTGATGGTTGCCAAGTGGCTGCCCGAACTCACCTTCGGCCGCTACGGCGGTGCGCTTCCTGTGTGGCTCTGGATACTCAGCCTCGTCGTTCTGCGGCCCGGATCGGCCGGAGCCGTCCTTGGATTGCTGGCGCTGACGAGCACTGCCGTAGCGGCGCCGGTGTTGGTGAAGTTCCTTCGACTGACCGGCAGCCGGGCCCGCGGGTCGGCGGAGAACCTCACGCCGACCAGCGCTCTCAAAGACGCCGCGCCGTTTGGTATCACCCAACTAACCGGACTCATCCTGCAATCGGCCGACCTGTGGGTCGGCGCCATCCTGCTCGACACCCGACCGCTGGCGTTCTATGCCGCCGCTCGCCAATTCCTGATGGTGGTCGCGTTGCCGCTGCAAGCCGCACAACTTGCCTTTGTTGCGCCGCTCGCCCGCACCGCAGCCACGGGTTCGGTCGATGACCTGCAACGAATCGCGACCCGCTCGGTGCAACGGGCAGCGCCTCCAGCCGTGCTGGCCGGGTTGATCCTTCTGGCCGTGCCGCGCCAACTCCTTCAGCTGGTGTTTCCCGATGGGTACGAAACGGCAGCCCTCGCCTTGGTGATTCTGGTCGGCGGCCAAATGTTCAACGCACTCACCGGCCTGTGTGGTCAAGCGCTCTCCATGAGCGGACACGAACGAGTCGTGACCCGAGCGAACCTCACCGCCGCTCTGGCTCTCCCCGTACTCGCAGCCGCCGGCGCAACGGCCTTCGGCATTGAAGGTCTGGCCCTTGCGGTTGCCGCAACCACGCTGGGGCTGTTTGGTTCGCTGTGGTGGCTGGCCCGGCACCACCTTGGCATCGAGACGCATCTGCGGATCTCGGCGCCCACCCCGGTTCGGGCAGGTGCAGCATGAGCGAGGCCGCCCTGGTTTCGGTGTCGATGAACCTCCTGGCGATTCTGCCGATGTTCATTGCGTTCATGTTTGTACAGAACCGGCATCGCCCCTTTCTTGTCACCATCTGTGGCTCCTACGCGGTGTTCTACTGGATGCGTTCGCTCATGCTTACGCTCGGTCTCGACACCAGTGCGCTCGACCCTCTCGCAATCGACCCGCGAGGAATCGATGGCGCCAACCTCCGACTAGCGGTGTGGTCGAGCCTTGCGATGTTGTCGTTTGTGGCCTTCCAGAACGTTGCCGTGCGCCCCAGCGTCGGTGGGCTCCCGAAACGTCGCTACGACTTCGTTCAGCTACGCCGCCTTGCGCTCTATGCATCGATTGGCGCAACGATGTGTTTTGGCGTCATCGTCGCGAAAGTCGGAAGCCCTATCGCCGCTATCGAGGCAGCGAAGGCCGAAAAGGCAGTTGCTGGTCTGTACCTGCTGCAGTTCGGGCCGGTCGCTGCGATGGTGCTGTGCCTCGCCGCTGCCCTTGCCGGGAAGCGCGAGGGGCATCGTCTCATTCTTCGCATGCCGTTTCTGGTCCTCGGCTTGCTCAACGCGCTCTATGTGTTTGCGTGGGGATCGCGCCGGGTTGTGGTTATCTATCTCGCCGGGCTCATGTTGGAGCCGGTCTTCACCGCCGTCGGCAACCGACGAGAGCGGGGTGCCAATAGCTCGCCTCGCGACCTTCGCCGCTGGGTCGGCATCGCCCTTATCGGCGTGGCGGTCATTGGTTCGGCTTTGGGTCTGCGTGTGGCGCGTGACCATGTGCTGCAAGGTCGAACCTCGGACGCAATCGCTGACGCCAGCCCACTTCGCAGTGTGAGCGTGGCGATGAACGCGACGGTCTATGACTCGTACGTGTTGGCCGTCCGCGACACGCCAGACACCTTTGAGTTCTCGGGATCCGAGCTGTTTATTAACGGCACCGGTGGTGTTGTTCCCCGTGCCGTTTGGGCCGATAAGCCAACCAACATCGCCCCCGGCGCAGCATTCCGGCAACAGTATGAACCCGAAGTAAAGAACGGCTGGCCCGTCGGCGCGGTCGGCGAATGGTGGCTCTCGTTTGGCTGGTTCGGAATCGTGCTCGGTGGTCTGCTCTCGGGCGTCTGTTATGCCGCGGTAAGCCAAGCCCTGGGCGATCTTCGCAAGAACCCGCTCGCCCACGCGCTCTCGGTGGGCATCGTTTTTCAGGTACTCGAACTCGGCCTGAACGTTCAGTCGTTGGTGCGCTGGATCGGCTGGTGCGGCAGCGTGCTGGTTGCCCTGGCCATCGTGTCCAAACTCGCACCGCCGGCGAACCCGTGGGGCCCCGCAGGAACGCAAAGCAAGCCTGCGAACCCCGAGAACAAGCAATTGGTGCACCAGTCATGAAGATCCTCCAGCTACACAACGCGCACCAGACCTTCGGCGGCGCCAACCTGGTGATCGAACGCGAAAACAAGCTGCTCACCGAGGCCGGCCATCAGGTCGATACGTTCTTCGTGGAGTCGAGCGAAATGCTCGCCGGCCCCAAACACAAACAGCTGACCTCGGTGATCTGGAACCCCGAGGCCAACCGAGCAGTAAAGCGACTCATCGCCGAGCAGGGCACCGACATCGTGCACCTGCATACGCCGTTTCCCTTCATGAGCCCCAGCGTGGTTCGGGCCGCGAAAAGAGTAGGTGTGCCCGTAGTGATGACCTCGCACTCGTTCCGGATTCCCTGCATCGTCGGCACGCTTCAGCGCGATGGGCGGCCCTGTCACGACTGTGTCGGCGCTGCGCTACCCGTGGCCGCGGTTCGCCACCGCTGCTACCACGACTCGCTGCCCGCTTCGGCCGCCCTAGCCGCCAGCTCGGTGCTGCATCACCGCACCGGAACCTACTCGTCGGGCATCGATAAACATCTGGCCCTGACGCCCTACATGAAGGACCTTTTGGTTCGCGATGGCATCGCTGCCGACCGAGTGGTGGTACATCCCAACTTCATCCCGGACCCGGTCACCTCAGGCAACGCGGATCGCTCGGGCGCGGTTTTTGTTGGCCGCCTTGTGGCCGAAAAGGGAATCGAAACGCTCGTGGAGGCTTGGCGACTCATGGGCGCCGACGCTCCCCCGCTTCGGATCATTGGCGATGGCGCCGAGCGGGCCCGCCTTGAACCGACCGCTCCCGACACCATCAGCTTCCTGGGCGAGATACCCAATACCGACGTGGTGGGACACCTTCGTTCGGCCGAAACCCTGATCTTTCCATCGGAGTGGCCTGAGGGGCTGCCCATCACGCTAATCGAGGCCCTAGCCACCGCAACGCCGGTGATCTACTCCGATATCGGGAACTTCACCGCACTGCTCGACGACGCCCATTGTGGCGCCAGTTTCGTGACCGGCGATCCGAAATCGCTTGCCGAGGCCACGACCGAGTTCTTCGGCACGCTCAGCAACAAGCCAAGCACGAATGCCCGCTCGTATTACGAGAAACACTTCACGCCTGACGCTGCCCTGCAACGTCTAGAGGGCATCTATCGCGGTATTGTTGGCAGTATTGTTAGCAGTGGAACGAGCGGCGGGTAGGCCGTTTGGCCCATTGTTGCCTTTCAGTATCTTTGGTGTACTGGAGGTGTAACCCACGAAAGCCGAGGCATTCCCCCAATGCTCGACACCAACGATCAGCCGTCTGAGATGACGGTGCCCGAGACCCTCTCGGTTTTGGCCCGCTATCTTCCACTCGTTCTTGGCGCAGCACTTGCTGTTGGCGCGCTCACCTTCGTTATCTCGAGCCTTCAGACTCGCCAATTCGACGCCAACGGGCGGCTTGAGCTGAGCACCCAGGTGGATTTTTATGACATCGACGGCAAACGCTTCGCCGCCGAGACGTTCCTTCGTGAAGACGAAACCCTGGCCCAGATCGACGCCTTTGCCGACAGTATCGGCACCGAGATTCTCAACATCCGGGTCGATCTTCCACCCGATTCCAAGGGCATCGACGTCAACGTCAGCGCTACCACGGCCGACGGCGCCGCCATGGTCACCGACGAGCTCCTGCGTCTGGCCGCGGAAAACGACGACATCAAACGCGCTGCCCAGATCGAAGAGGCCAAAGACGGAATCATCCAGTTGATGGACCGCCTTGCGGCAGAAATGGCCGAACTCGACCAGGAACGAGACGCGGTTCTTGCCCAGCAGGAAAACGCAACCGAAGCCGAACGACGCACGCTCCAGAGCCGGTTTGAACAGCTCTCCCGCGACCGCAACGCCCGTCAGGACCAGCGCAACCAGAAGCAGCGCGAACTCGACAACCTCTCCCTCGATCTCGACTTCCGTCGGGCAAGCCTTGAGGTCGCCTGGAAGGCGCTCACCCCAACCGACGCCTCCCGCCCAAAGCCCGCCCGCAACGGTCTGCTGGGATTCCTGCTCGGCGCCATGATGGGTTCAGCCCTGATCATGGTGTTCTTCCGGGATCAGGCGCGAATCCGAGACGCTGAACGTCTGGGCGCCCACCTTGGCGCCCCGGTGCTCACCGAAACCACGCCGGCCACCTCCACCACCGACATGATGCCGGCGGCCATCGCCGTTGCCCGACGGGCCGAAGGCGCCCGGGTAGGCACGCTCAGCGTGGCCGAAAGCGGTGCCGATCAGAGTGCTGCCCGATCGCTGAATACTTTGGTTGCTCAGCGGATGGACGAAAACGCTCGCAACCACTGGCTACAGGTTGCGCCCGGAACCCCCGGTTCCCCCTGGGTGGTCGCATGTGGTGACCTCGACAACAACAAGTCGGCTGCGTATCTCGACATGGTCGATGCGGTGGTCGTTCTGGCCGAGAAGGGCAAGCTGTCGGTAAAGCGGGCCCATGCTGCGGCCTCGAGACTCCGGGCGCTCGGCATCGATGTACTCGGTGTCGTCGTGGTGTCGTGATTTCGGCCAATCGCTCACGTCCAATCGCCGAACAGTCGCCGTTCTACCTGCGGATACTTCCCCGGGAAATCCGGTCGATCATCCCCACACCGCTCATGCTTTGTGTGGTGTTCACCATGATGCTTGTGCCGCTCGACTTCGGTTCGGTCTTTGGCCTGGGCGGACCCGATGGGCTCAGCGTCCGCGGTTGGTCGCTCCGAGTAGTGATGGCGGGCGGCCCGCTGCTCTTTCTTCTCAACGATCCGGGCAAAGCGTTCGAACGTATGAGCCGCCACCCAATCGTTGGGCTTACTCTGGCGCTCTCATGGAGTGTTCTGACCATTCCGTGGTCGGTCGAACCCAAGCTCAGTTTTGTTGCCTCGGTCTCGTTCGCCTGCACGCTGATGTGGCTGGTGACCGCGGTCGACCGCGCCGGATGGGAGGCATTCGAACGGGCCACCACTGCGGGCCTTCTGTTCTTTGTCACCGCCGCAACCGCAACCGATGTGCTCGGTATCGGCGTAGTCGACAATCCCGGAATCGCATCGATCGACTTCAGCCGGCTGAAAGGAATCGCCCTCCACCCCAATACGCTCGGCGTTTCCTCAGCCACATTGATCCTGACCTCCCTCGCCATGATCGAACGGAAGCGTGGCGTTCCGTGGCTGCCGATTCTTGGCCTCCCGGTTGGCGCCGTCGCCCTGCTGTGGACCCAGAGCCGCACCGCGCTTCTTGGTCTGCTCATCGCCCTGGCCTTTGTGTGGACCCCTCGGGTTCTGCGCGGAACGCTGATCGTTGCCATGTTTGGCGTGTTGGTATTCATCGCGGCCTTCGGCGGGTTCGAAAGCCAAACCTGGGCCGACCTGAGCCGCACACCCGACAATGGCGCCGAGGTAAGCGGCCTGTCCGGACGGCCCGACTTGTGGATCGAAACCATTCGAGTCATCGATAATCGTCTCGTCCAAGGCCATGGCCTAGGCACCGCCCCCGAGGTGTACCGCGAGACCGGCGTGACCGGCCGCACCGGATGGGACCCGCCCGATGCCCACAACGAGTATCTCCAAAGCATCCTCACCATGGGCCTCGTTGGCCTGTTCTTCGTCCTCTGGAGTCTGATCGGCTACTGGCGCAGCACCCGGAAACGCCCCGACAAGTGGCGAGATGCCGCAGTGGTCATGGTGCTCGCCGGAAGCTTCACCGAATCGGTGCTGCTGGCGTTCCTCCCGTCGCTAACCTTTGTCGTCATGGTGGCCGCACTCGCATCGGCGAGCAACCCGAACGAAACCGCCCGCTCGTGAGCGTCTACGCCGCCGTGATTATCCCGGCCCACAATGAATCAGGCACCATTCAACGCTGCCTCGATGCGGTGCTGAACGATCCCAACCGTGACCAACTCGATGTGCTGGTGGCCACCAACGGCTGCACCGACAACACCGCCGAACTGGCCGAGGCATACGGACATCCGGTTCGGGTGCTCGACAGTCCCGTGGCCGGCAAAGGTGCCGCATTGAACATGGCGCTGGCCGCAACACCCGATGTCACCCGCATCTACGTCGATGCCGATGTCGAGGTGAGCCCGGGAGCGATGACCGAAATCGTCGAGACCATGAAGCGCACCAACGCGCTGGCCGCAGCACCAAGAATCGTCTTCGACACGTCGCAGTCAACCCTGCCTGCACGCCTTTACCTCGACACCTGGGCGAAGGCCGACTACTTCACCGAAGGCCATGTGGGCACCGGGCTCTATGCCATCTCGGCCGAAGGCCACGAGTGGATCCCGACCTTTGCCGACCTGTTCGCCGAGGACCTCCTGCCGATCCAGCGGTTCGATCGCAGCCGTCGAGTGACCGCAACCAACGCCACCTTCGAGCCACTGTTTCCGCAGAACCTTCGCGATCTCATCAAGGTGCAGATCCGCCAACAGGTAGGCGTGCTCGAGTTCTTCGAATGGCTTGAGCAGAACGGCGAGAAGAGCACCCTCGACTCGCTCGACAAGGCGTGGATTCGCAAATTACTCAACGACCCACGCAACTGGCCCGGGGTTGCGCTCTACACCCCACTTCGTGTGTTCATTCAGGCCGGAGCCCACCTTAAGCACCGCTTCGGAACCCGCACCTGGACCCGCGACGAAACGTCGCGCCAAAAGGCCGCTGCGTAGGCCTGGGACACCCAGTGAAGCCGACCAGAGCAAAGGTTGCGGTATGCATCGCGACCTACCAACGACCCGAACAACTTTCGGTACTCCTTGCTGATCTTGCTGCCCAGGATCTTGCCGCCCAGGATCTTGCCGGCCAAGAAGCCGACGCAACGCCCGAAAGCGTGACAGTGGTTGTGGCCGACAACGATCCGACCGAAAGCGCGCGCGACACCGTTGAGGCACTTCAGCAAACTCGCTACCCGCATGACCTGGTCTACGTTGCCGTCCCCGAACGTGGCGTGGTGCCGGCTCGCAATGCTTCGGTGGCCAAAGCTCTCGAGCATGGTGCCGACTGGCTTGCGTTTATCGACGACGATGAACGTCCGGTAACCAACTGGCTTGCCCTGCTTCTCGCCACTGCCGAAAGAACCGGCGCGTCGTCGGTTGCTGGGCCAGTGCCCGAACGCTTCTCGTTCGAACCCCCGTCCTGGTACATCGATGCCGGGCTCCATATTGCCGAGTCATTCCCCACCGGATCCACGGTGAAACGATTCGGCGTGGGAAACCTTTTGGTTTCGGCCGAGGCACTCCGCCACATTCGCGAGACTGTTGGCAATGCAGAAGCCGGAGCGTTTGACACTCGCTTCAACGCCACCGGCGGCGAAGATGTCTTCCTCGGCTTTCAGCTCACGAAGGCCGGGCACCGCATGGTCTGGTGCGACGAAGCGATCGCCACCACCGAAGTCCCCGAAGACCGCACCCAGTTTCGTTGGGTCATGCGCCGGCAGTTCAACGCCTACCGCAACTACTCGCGGGCCCTACGACTCGCCACCGGATCCCAACCTTGGGTTGAGCTCGCCAAGAGTGTTGGCCGATTCAGCGAAGCCGGCGTTCGCCTCGTGCTTGGCGCGCTAACCATGAACCGCGGTGCAATGTCGGCGGCAATCCACCAGGGCGCAGGCGCGCTCGGAAAGTTTGCCGGAACCACCGATCGTCAAGACTCTGGCTGGTGGGACTAGAGCAAGGCTAGCTCGCCGAGCTGGTTGGCCCGCCGAGTTGATTTACCGGCCGAGCACAGTTTGCTGGTTAGTCTCGCCGAACAGCTTGCAGCTTCGGGCGGTCGGCAACGCTGTTGCTTGCCACACCGTCACGGCTTCGGGCTGACCGGAAACGGCTGGGAACCCGACCGTCGACAATCTCGCGGCTCCACACCGGCAGAAGGTAGACGGGTTCGACGAGGTAGCGACGCCAGAGGCGGCGAGGTTCGGAAACCAACCGGTGCATCCACTCGAGGCCGTACTTGCCCATCCAGCGAGGAGGGGTTGGGATAAGCCCAGCCACATAATCCATGCCCGCACCGACGGTGACGGTGACGGGGACCCGGAGATGGCGACGGTTGGCGGCTACCCAAAGCTCTTGGCGCGGCATGCCCATACCAACGAGAACCACATCGGCCCCAAAGTCATTGATCTGATCGATGACATCGCGGGTTTCCGACGAGTTCGGCGACGCATCGAAGAAGCCGTCGTGGCCTTCGAGCATCAGATTGGGGAATCGCTCGCTCAGAACATCGGTACCAAGCTTGAGTGCCTCGGGGGTTCCGCCAAGAAAGAAGACTCGCCACTCTTGTTCTTGAGCGGTGGTGAGAAGACTGTCGTACCAGTCGAGGTAGGTGTTGCGATGGCTACGGTCGACCGTGCCACCGAGTAGGCGCCCCTGGACAACAAAGGGCATGCCGTCGATATAGGCAACGTCGGCCGAGGTGTAGGCCCGACGGACGGCCTCGTGGCGCTGCTGAAGGTAGGCGCTGTGAAGGTTCTGATGAAAGATAGTGAGCGGCAGCCGAGAGCCGACATGATCGCCAATAAGGCTGAGCATGTCGGGACTGGTGATTGCGGTGACCTCGACGCCAAACATGGTGCTGCGCTCAAGCGGCGCGACGTTGATGGGCCGCAGGCGCGGGGACGTGTCGGGGTCTGGACAAAGACCACCCGGATGGGGAAGGTCTGGCCAGGTGCAGCAGGTCCTGCCGGTGGACAAGCTCGGATCGATAGTGGTCATAGTGGCGGGTTCGTTATCTTCACTTTTTTGGGGGGATGCGCATCTTTCGAGACCGCCGAAGTCAGCGCTGGGGGCGGGGAAGACTGAAATGTAACGAAATGTACTTACTAGCCAGTGTGGCGTAGATAGCACCGTTGCGCAAGAACACGCTAGTAGACCTGCCGCCCTAGCCCCAGTTGGGGGTTCCCCTAAGGGGTTTTGGGGGATTTCCCCAGCAGACGAAGGGGTCCGTTGATGGCTCAATGGAGACATGAACAAAACAGCGCAAGCCGCCCTCTCTACAAAGGCCCTCTCTACAAAGGCCCTCTCCCCAAAGACCCTCTCCCCAAAGACCCTCTCCCCAACGGCCCTCTCCCTAAAAGATATGGCCGGTGCGGCCAAGACCGACCGCAACCGGGCCGTCGACTTCTACCGGGCGGTGGCCATGTTGGCCGTCGCTCTTGGCCACTGGGCCGCCATCTCGGTTGGCCTTGACGCCAACGGCGAACTCATCGCCGGTAACGCTCTTGAATATGCCCCCTCGATGAGTTGGATCACCTGGCTCTTCCAGGTCATGCCACTGTTCTTTGTGGTGGGCGGCTTCTCGTCGGCGATGTCGCTCGATAGCCACTTCGGCACTCCTGGTTCACCAAAAGCTGATGCTCGTCCGCAGGACTGGATTATCGCCCGTCTTCGCCGCATGGTGGCCCCAGCCATCACCCTGGCAAGCACGTGGGCGGTGCTCATCGTGGCCGGCTACGCCACCGGAATGGGCGCCATCATTGCTGCCGCCGCAACTGCCGCCGCTATCCCGTTGTGGTTCCTCAGCAACTACACCATCGATACCGCGCTTGCACCGTTCGTACTCCCCCGGTTCCGCAAGAACCCGGCACGCTTCGCGATTGCCGGCCTTACCGTGTTCGGCGCCCTTGAAGCACTTCGCTTTAGCGGCATTCCCGTACTGCATCACCTTGCCCACCTCAACTGGGTACTCGGTTGGCTGCTGTTCCAGGTGGCCGGTTTCGCTTGGCGAGACGGCTTGCTGCCCACCGGCGGAAAGCTTGCTGCTGTCGCCGCAACCCTGTGGACCACGGCGATCGCAGCCGTAACCCTTGGCCCATGGCCGACCGCCATGGTGCACTTCCCCGGACTCGAGAACTCGCCAACCCACCCGCCATCGCTTGCCCTGTTGCTCTTCGGTGGTGCCTACAGCGCAACGGCACTGTTCTTTGCTCCCGCAATCTCGGCATTTCTGACAAAGAACAAGAACGCCTGGTCGGCGGTTGTTGGTGCCAACGCCATCGCCATGTCGGTGTACCTCTGGCACATGACGGCAGCCATTGCCGCCTGCGCCATCATGTTGGCCTTCGACATCCTTCCAACCGCCGACGTCGGCACCTTTGCCTGGTGGATGCAGAAACTTCCAATGTTTGCGATTGCCTCGGTCATCCTGGTTGGAATCGTCGCCAAGGTTTCCAAGGTCGAACAGGCCGCACTGCTGGCTCCTCGCACCCCATGGAACGGCGGCATGCCGTCGCTGTTTGCCGCTGCTGCGCTGCTATCGGTGGCCCTCAAGTTCTGGGCCGGCGGAAGCGTTGCCGTCGTCGGCGTGTGTATCGCTGCCCTACTTGGCCTTTGGCACGGTGTTCTGAAAGACGGTGTTCTGAAGGGCTAACCGGCTCGCTCGTTGAGCGCAATCACTCTGCTCGCTCGTTGAGCTCAATCACTCTGCTCGCTCGTTGAGCTCGCTGACATTGTCGAGCAGGATCTTGCGCTGATCTGCAGCGTCGAAAGACTTGAGCTCAACCAGGTAGTCGAGCGGCTGAGGCATTCCCTCGATGTGGGGCCAGTCGGATCCAAAGATGACCCGATTGGCACCCATCAGCTCGACAATCTCGTTGACATCGTCTTCCCAGAACGGGTTCATCCACACATGTTCCCGGTAGGACTCGACCGGATCGACCTTGAAGTACCCCGGGTACTTTCGGGCGGTCTGGTCGAGTTTTCGGAACAACTGGCCAAGGAAGTCCGAGCCGTTCTCAACCGAGGCGATGCGCAGGTTGGGGAAGCGCTCGTACATGCGCTCGAACGACATGGTGATGAGCCAATCAAAGGCTGCCCGCTCGATGTTGAAGCCCTTGATGGTGGGCTTCCATGTGGTGTTAGCGCCGATGTCAGAGCCGAAGCCGTCCTCGGCGTAGCCCTGGGTCGAGTAGCCGCTGTCGCCGGCATGCACCACCACGGTCACGCCTGCTTCGTTCACCAGCGACCAGAAGGGGTCGAACATGGGGTCGCCGGGCGATTTGAAACCGCTGGCGGTAAACACGGGCGCGGGGCGCATGCACACCACGCGAGCGCCGCGGTCGAGGGCAACCTGAAGTTCGGAAACTGCGTGATCGACATCGCCAAGCGCCATGTAGGGGGCGGCGAAGATCTTGTCCTGGTAGTTGCAGCCCCAATCCTCTTCGAGCCAGGTGTTGAAGGCGGTGAAGAGGGTGTTCACGGCGCCAATGTCTTTGTGCAGCAGCTCTTCGTACAGCACGCCGAGGGTTGGGAAGAGCCACACGCTCGACAGGCCCTGCTCGTCGAGCTTTGCGACTCGGGCGTCGCGGTCGATGTATTCGGCCGGCAGCGGTTCGCGTTCGGCGAGCATTTCGAGTGGCGACCGGCCATCGGGGTTCCCGCGGAAGAAATCGTGAAGGGCGCCCGGCTTGGCGATGGGATCCCATGTGGGGTTTTTCACGGCGTGGCTCAGCACGCCACCAACCACGTGGTGTTTCCGGCCACCGATGTCGCACCATTGCACGCAGCGGGCGGCCATCTTGGGGTCGACGTGGCGGGTGAAGGCATCGAGGCCTTCGTAGTAGTGGTTGTCGGCGTCGAAGGGCAGATAGTCAAGTTCAACCATGGCCGAAGGCTACCGTGATCAGCTCGTGCGAAGGTAGCTGATCAGGGCGTCGGCTCGGCCCGCTGCGTCTTTCACCGCCAGGCCTCGGGGGCTCGCAGCCGCAAGGTGGTCGGCCACGGCAGCAGCAACCGGTTTCCGTTTCCGGAGTTCGGCAATCGGCGCCATCTGAGTACGAATGGTGAAAATCATCGCACCCGTCTGCGGGAGTCGTCGTAGGGTTTGCCGCTCGCTTCTGAGCCAGAGGGGTTCGACCTGGGTTGCTTCGGCGATCGATCGACCGGTCGTATGGGCAAGCTGCACGTACCGGTCGTGATCGTGAAAGAACCAGTTCCGACGCGCCATCAGCCGACCAGGTTCGAGCCCGGCAAACATTGCGTCGACTTTGCTGCCAAGAAGTTCGGCGTAGCCGTCGGTTGGCGCGTGGGTTTCGAGAAGCGTCGTGCCTATCTTGTCGACCAGCTGCCATTGGTTCGGAAAAACCACGCTGCCCGCAACCACGCGGTACACGCCGGCGGTGTCCGGCAGCAGCACCACGAGGTCCTCAGGTACCAGCCTCCCGGCTGCATCGATTGCAGAGAGTTCGGTGTCGGCCCTCAGTCTGGTAGAGACATCAACATCCTTGCTTGTCGCTGTCGCGATCTTGCCTGTCGCTGTCGCGATCAAGCTGAGCAGCTCGCTACAGGCGTCGTCGGCCACCGGTTCGGAAAGCACCATGTCGGGGTTGTCGGCGATGAGCTGCGGCTTGTGTCGAAGCTCAAGCTCGCTCAGCGCATCGGCCGGCAGCCACGCATCCTCGTCGATTCGACGAAGTCCCATTCGGAGGTCGGGCGGGCCGTCGGTGGTGGGAAGTTCGTCGAGCCAGGAGTAGTCGAGTGCATCACCGAGGGCCGCGGCCACTGCAGAGTGGGTGAGCTCAGCCGAAGTCATGAACCGTGGTGGACGAGTAGGTCTTCCCCGGGCGAAGGATGGTTGAGGGAAACGTGGGCTGGTTGGGGCTGTCGGGAAGGTGTTGGGTTTCGAGACACAGCGCCCCGTGGGGAGGAAACTCGCCGCCGAGGAAGTTGCCGGTATACACCTGCACCCCGGGCTGATCGGTGCTCACCAGCATCGACCGTCCCGAAGACGCTTCGGACACCGAGGCAAATGGCTGGGTCGGGTCGCCATCGATCACCCAGCAATGATCGAACCCGCTCTGACCCTCGATCGGTATGGACAATTGGGTGGGGATTCGCAGATCCATGGTGGTGTTGGTGACGTCGGCCAACTCGCCGGTGGGGATGGCGCTCTGGTCGACCACCACAAACCGGTCGGCCATCACCTGCAAGATGTGGCCTTCGACGGTGAGACCCTCGTTGGCTGACTTGGCCCTCTCGGCACCAGCCAGATTCCAGTAGGCGTGATTGGTGAGATTGATGGGGGTCGGCGCCGTTGTGGTGGCCGTGTAGCTCATCGTCAAACGATGGGACTCGACCCGGTAGGTGGCCTGGGCCGTGACTTCACCCGGGTAGCCCTCGTGTCCGTCGGGGCTTACAAACTCCAGCACCAACTCGGCCGCGTCGCCGCTCGCCTCAAGGCTCACAACCATCCAGGCAGATCGACCAAAGCCGGTTTGTCCCCCATGAAGATGGTTGGGCGGCAGGTTGGTATCGAGTTGATACCGCTGTCCATCGAGCTCGAAGGAACCGGCGGCGATGCGGTTTCCGAACCGACCGACAATTGCGCCGATCGACGGGTTGCGGTCGGCGTCTTCGTAGGCGGCGAGGTCGGGAAGCTCAAGCACCACGTTATCGACGGTGCCGGCCTTGTCGGGCACCTCGACCCGCACCAGATGTGCACCATAGGTAATGACCTCGATCGAGAGTCCCGGCGCCGTCAGCCGGCACCGTTCGATGGCGGTGGGCGGCTGGTGAGCGTGGCCCGAGCTGGTGCCCCAGGGTTCGCGGGTTGCGGTAGGTGCGGACATCCCACGAGTTTCGCAGATGCCGAGGTGTTCACCTAGGTTCGTCGCCCGTGGAACTCATTTTTGTTCGTCATGGCCGCCCCGAACGCGACGATTCGTCGGCCAACCCGCCGCTGGCCGACATTGGGCATCAACAAGCCGAACGGGTGTCGGCGTTTCTGCAAGGCGAGCAGATCGACCATGTCATCGCCAGCACGATGACCCGGGCGCATCAAACCGCCGAGCCGTTCGCAAAGGCAACGGGCATGACCATTGAGCTGCGCGACGATATTCGTGAGGTCGATGAGCACTCGGGCAACTACGTACCGAGCGAAGAGATGGACCCCGACGGCGAGTTTCTCCAACAGTGGAAGGACGACCCGTATTTTCTGTTCGCCGACCACGGCGGCTGGGAAGCATGGAAGACCCGCATCACCACCGCAGTCGACGACATCGTGGCCAATAACAGCGGCAAGCGGGTGGCCGTGTTCTGTCACGGCATGGTGATGGCCAGCGTGCACTGCCTGATCATTGGGTCAGAGACGCCGTTCGACTATCTGGTCGATTACACCGGAATCGCTCGCTACAAAGCCAACAGCGCAGGCCTGCGAACCGTGGTGAGTTGGAACGAGACCGGCCACGTCCGCGAGCTCTTGGGCTAGAGCGCGTCGAAGGATTTGGTTCGGCCGGTCAGCACCAGCGCCGCCGATGCGCCCAGCAGCAGCGTGCCCATCGTGGCCACCACAACCCTTGGCCCAAACTCATCTGCGAGGGGGCCTTCGATGACCGCGCCGAGCGGCATGGCAAGGGTGAACACCACCAGGTAGAGCGACATCACTCGGCCGCGCATCGACTCGTCGACCATCATCTGCACCGTGCTGTTGGTGGTGGTGGCCATCGTCATATGCGATGCACCCGCGATGAACACACCAAGCAAGCCCACCACATAGATCTCGGTGGCCGACAGCACGAGTTCGCCGATGCCGTAGGTGGCGATGCCGGTGGCCAATAACCGTGACCGGCGCAAGGTGGTGCCAACCGATGCCAGCCACGGCGTGAGTGTGATGGCACCAAGGCCGAAAGCCGACACCAGCATTCCGAACTGAAACTCACTAACCATGAACACCCGCTCAGCGAAGAGCACCAGATGCACCTGGGCCAGCGTTCCGCCCAACATGCCCACCACCCCGGCCGCGATGAACGCCGTGGTGATACCCCGGTGCGAGCGTGCGTACCGCCACCCAGCAGCAAACTGTTTCAGCGGCGACTCGCTCTGGTCACCCGAGGGAATGGTTGCCGGGAGGGTCACCAGAACCAGCACCACGATTAGAAACGACAACGAGTTCCCGGCAAACGCCCAACCCGGACCGAGGAGTGCCAGCACCACTCCGCCCACCGATGGTCCGAGGGCCCGGGCTGCGTTGAACTGCGCCGAGTTGAGGGTGATGGCATTGGTAAGCAGTTCGCGCGGAACCAAGTCGGACACGTAGGCCTGCCACGCCGGCATGTTGAACCCGTTCACCGTGCCGTAGGCGACCATTGCAATCACGTACACCCACGGGTTTCGCTGGCCCGACCACCACAGCACCGCAAACCCAAACGCCAGCATGGCCAGCAGGCTTTGGGTGATGAGAAGGATGCGCCGCCGTGACATCCGGTCGGCCAGCGGCCCGGCCAGTGGACCCATGGTGGCCATTGGCAACATGATGGCGAACACGCTGGCGCCGACCCAGGCGCCCGACTCGGTGATCTGAAACATCACAAACGGGCTGGCCAAACCCTGAAGCCACGAGCCGCTGCTCGATGCGAGCGCAGCAAAAAAGAAGCGCCGGAAGTCCCGCACTCGCAGCGCTACGACAGCGTCGCGAAGTTTTGGCTTTGCCGGGGCGGTGGTCACTACCTACTAGCTACCAGTGCAGCGCCGATTACCCAAGATCACCCGAGAAGTTGGGCGACGGCGTGAATGACCAAACCGGCAACGCCGCCCACCACCGTTCCGTTGATACGAATGAACTGCAGGTCTTTGCCGACCTGAAGCTCGATCCGCCGGCCCGTGTCTTCGGGGTCCCATTTCTCGACGGTGGTGGCGATGAGGTCAGCCACCTCGTCCTTGGATTGATCGGCCACGTAGGTGACGGCCCCGGCTACCCACCGGTCGACCTTTTCCTGCAGCTCCGAATCGGCTTTGAGTCGATGCCCGCCGCTGATGAGCACTTCTTCGAACCGCACCCGCAGCTCGGACTCGGGGTCGTTGGCCGCGTCGACCACCGCCGTCTTGATGTTGTCCCAGAGCTCGGCCATCCAGGCCCGAACTTCGGGATGCGCCAGAAATTCGGCTTTGACCTGCTCGGCGCGCTGTTGCATGTCGGGCGAGTTCTTCAGCTGCTGGGCAAGGTCCTGGGCCCGGACTTCCAGGTTCTTACGGAGCTGATGCTGAGGCTGGTTGGCCAGGTCGGTCAGAAAGCTGCTCATGCCCTCGTACAGCCGATCGAACACCACATCGTCGACCGGTTCAGGAACCCACCACGGCGACTCGGTGGTGAGACGGTGGCGCAGAATCAACCGGTTGTCTTCGAGTACCTGAGCAACACCCGACAACGAGGCATTGAGCATCACCTCGTGATGGCCGCCATCGACAACAAAGTCCACCGCCTTTCCGGCTAGCGGGGCGACGTCGAGTTCATCGAGTTTGGTGGTGAGCGCCGTTTCGATTCCTGCCTGCACCTCGTCGTCCTGAAGAACTTCGGTGATGCCGCTCACAATGGCTCCAAGCTGACGGCCGGCGGCATTGGCGTTGTCGGGGTCGATCATCCAATCGCCGAGGCGGGCACCGATACCGGCCTGGGTGAGCCGGTCGGCCAAGATCTCCGACTGCAAGAAGTTGTCCTGCACGAAGGTGCCCAGCGTGCGGCCGATTTCGTCCTTGCGCTTTGGGATGATGGCGGTATGAGGAATCGGTAGACCCAACGGATGCCGGAACAGCGCGGTTACCGCAAACCAGTCGGCGAGGCCACCCACCATGGCGGCCTCGGCGGCCGCCTCGACATAACCCCACACTGTGCCTTCGAAATCAAGGATCTGCATGGCCACATATACGGCGGCGGCCAGAACCAGTAGCGCCGTGGCGCCGGTCTTCATCTTGGCCAGATTGGCTGCCGCTGCGGGGTCTTCCGCATCGACCATGCTCGCCGTACTCATGAAACAGGGCTCACGAAACAGTCCTCACGAAAAGAGTGCTCACGAAACCGTGAACCGCGAGACGGTTTCGGTGTGGCTGGTCATGGGGAACAAGTCGACGAGCGTGACCGAGTCGAGCCGGTAGCCCTTACGGGAGAGCAGGCCGGCGTCACGGGCAAGCGATGCTGCGTCGCAGCTCACCAGCACCACAACCGGAGCGTCGGTCTCGGCGATGCGAGATACCGCGTTGCGTCCCAAGCCTTGGCGAGCCGGATCGGCAACGACCACGTCGGCCCGCCGCGGACTCCACTGCTCGACCTTGCCGCGGACGATGGTGGTGTCGAGATCGGCGAGGTTGACGCGTGCATCGGCCACCGAGCTTTCGTTCTGCTCGACCATGATTACTCGGGTGTCTTCGGCAAAGACCGAACCGGCAAAGAGACCAACGCCTCCATACAGGTCGAACGCTCGGGCGTTGCTCGGCAACGGGCCAATGACCTTGCGGACTTCGTCGACCAGGGCTTGGGCGCCATCGGGTCGGGTTTGAAAGAACGAACCTGCACTGATCTGCCAGGTTCGACCGGCCACCACCTCGGTGATCGAGGCGGTTTTTCCGGCAGCAAGATCATCGGTACCGATGACGATGACGTCGTCAGGAACCGTGATGTGGTCGGCGCTGGGAGATGCAATCACCATCCGGTCGCCGGTAGCGGCCCCTACCCGAATGGTGACTTCGGTGCAGCCATCGAACCGGGTGGTTCCCGAGTCTGGACCCAGCAAGTCTTGAATGAGTGGATGCGCCACGTCGCATCGGTCGATGAGTACCGGGTGGTGGCTTCTGCGGCTCCTGAAGCCGGGTCGTCCGTTCACCACAATGCACCGCACGTTGGTTCGATAGCCGGCTTCGGGCAACGCCACGGTTTCGATAGCAGGCAGGTCGGCAATCTTGCCGATGCGTTCGAGCGCATCGATGACCACCTGTACCTTCAAATCTCGCTGGTGATCGACCGAGGCGATCTGCATATCGCAGCCGCCGCATCCGTTGGCGACTTCATCGCACGCAGGGTCGATTCGGTGTGGCGAGGGTTCGACAACTTCCAGCACGCTGCCGCGATGAAACCCCTTCTTCATTTCGGTGATCTCGACCAGCACCCGCTCGTCGGGAAGTGCACCGTCGACAAAGACCACTCGACCGTCGGGGTCACGAGCTACAGCTTCGCCGCCCTTGGCTACACCGTGGGTGGCAAGCTCCAGCGTCGGGAATGAATCCACGCCGAAATGGTAGAGCCTCTGAGGCCCGGAACAAACGGACCCCCAAAGATTCCCTGACGAAGGTGGCCCACTAGGGTCGACGGCATGAGTCGCCCGATCGCCATCGCACCGTCTGTTCTTCCCGCCGATTTCTCGGCGTTGGGAGACGCCTGCATCTCATTGGAGAAGGCTGGCGTCGACCGCATTCAGTGGGACGTCATGGATGGCGTCTTTGTTCCCAACCTCACCTTTGGGCCCGATGTCATCGCCGCATGCCGACCCCACGTGAGCGTGCCGTTCGAAGCGCACCTCATGGTGGTGCAGCCAGAACTGCTGATGCACACCTACGTCGAGGCGGGCTGTGAGATCCTCATCATCCACGCCGAAAGCACCACTCACCTACACCGCACCCTTAGCCAGGTTCGCACCCTCGGGGCCTCGCCTGCGGTGGCGCTAAACCCGGCAACGCCGGCCTCGGCCATCGAGCACGTGCTCGACCTGGTCGACATGGTTCTTGTAATGACGGTGAACCCGGGCTTCGGCGGACAGGCCTATATCGAAACGATGGAAGCCAAAGTGTCCGAGCTCCGGGCGATGCTCGACAAGCGCGGCCTGGACGTCGATATCGAAGTCGATGGCGGCATCAACGCCGGCACCATCGCTGGCGCGGCAAATGCCGGCGCCAACATTTTGGTATCGGGCAGCGCGCTGTTTAGGTACCCGTCGCTCGCCGAAGGGGTCGACGATCTGCGGGCGTTGGCCGAAGCCGCGGTCTAGATATCGCCCCGGTGGGCTGACTTAGATATCGCCCCGGTGGGCGATTACCCGGTCGACGAGGCCATACTCGACGGCTTCTTCGGCGGTGAACCAGCGGTCGCGGTCGGAATCGGTTTCGATCTGCTCGAAGGTCTGACCGGTGTGATCGGCGATGCGCTGCTGGAGAAGCTTCTTGGTGTAGGCCATCTGCTCGGCCTGAATGGCGATATCTGAGGCTTGGCCACGGACGCCACCAAGGGGCTGATGCATCATGATGCGAGCGTGGGGAAGCGAGTAGCGCTTGCCCTTCTCGCCAGCACAAAGCAGGAACTGGCCCATCGAGGCGCCGAGACCCAGGCAAATGGTGCCAACGTTGGGCTGCACGAACTGCATGGTGTCGTAGATAGCCATGCCAGCGGTTACCGACCCGCCGGGCGAGTTGATGTAGAGCCAAATATCACGCTCGGGATCTTGACCCTCGAGATAGAGCATTTGGGCGGTGATGTAGTTGGCAATGTCGTCGTTGACGTCGGTGCCGAGGAACACGATGCGGTCCTTCAGCAGACGGTTGTATACCTCGCCTCGTCCGAAAGCTTCAGAGAGGTCAGTTGCAGCCTGGATGTTCATACCGAAAGGTTACCGCCGGAGGATCGGCAACAAGCAGTATCAGTCGCCTTTTTGCCGCGAGCTACTCGGGTCGGCTGGGGCCAAGTACGCTGTGGCAAGTCACGCGGACGTGGCGGAATTGGCAGACGCGTCAGGTTTAGGTCCTGGTATCGAAAGATGTGGGGGTTCAAGTCCCCCCGTCCGCACTGAATTTCTAGAGTTCTACATACAAGCAACGGGTAGGAGTAGCTGTTGGCTTTCGGCTCACGCCGATTCAAGAAGACGTCGTCTTCGGACGGCCGATCCAACGCGCCCAACTACGACCACGAGTATTCCGGGCCAGTCGAAGAGTCTGGCTTCCACCTCACGCCGGCGCTCACCGATGCCAGCCAGCTATCGGCGGCCGACCTGCCGGTAGATCTCGATGTCTTGGGCGAGAATGTCTTGGGTGGGGAAGTCCTTGGCGGCGGCGTCCTGGATGGAGGGGTGTTCGCTGCCGCCGATCTGCCGGTGGCTACCAGTACCTCCGCCGCCACCGAGGTCACCCACGACGGCGTCATCACCACGCCCAGCGCTGCACTGTGCGCCATCACCCAACGCACCGCCGACGAACTCACCGGCACGCGGCTTCATCTGCTGGTGGCCGAAGCGGCCGACCAAGCCACCGTCGAACGACTCCTGGCGTCGGCGCTCGATGGCAGCTCAACCCAGCACGAGATTCAGATCGCATCCGGCGCCAGCACGACATGGGTTTCGCTCAGCGGGTGGCGGCAGCGGTTGTCGCCGACATCGCCCATCATGTTGATGATCGAACCGGTGCAGGGCCGGTCGAGGGTCGAGGATCCGGTCGAGGCCATCATCGACCGGTCACCTTCGGGCATGGCCCGAATCGACGCCAATCTCAACTGCCGGTACGTCAATAACCAGTGGACCGACATTACCGGCCAGCCCGTGGCCGGAGCGTTTGGCCACGGCTGGCTCGACATGATCGACCTGGAAGGCCGGTCGGAGTTTGTCTCGGCACTGCGCGAATCGCTTGCCGAGGGGAAGGGCCTTCGAGGCCGGCTACGGCTCGTGACCTCGGCGGGTGACTTCCGGTGGGTCGAACTGGTCACCACACCGGTTGGCGGTCACGGCGCGGGGATGAACGAAGTTGTCGCCAGCTTCGCCGACATCACCGACGATCTTGAGGCTGCGCGACGAGCGGAAGAACTCACCCGGGTTCTCGAAGCCACGCCCGACCTCGTCGCCATGCTCGACCCCAAGGGTCACCGAATCATCTGGGCCAACGATGCGTTCCGAAAGTTCCTTGGTGGGCAGGTGAACCCTCGACTCGCCAACCATTTCGATGTGCACTCCCAAACCCAGTGGGACAGCTTGGCGCTGCCGTCGATTGCTCGCAACGACTCGTGGCAGGGCGAGCTCACGCTAGCCAACGGTGTGGGCGATGAGATTCCCGTGTCGGTGGTGCTGGTTGCTCACCGCGATCAAAGCGACGCCATCGAGAACCTGTCGTTCATGGCCCGCGACCTCACCGATCTTCGTAATGCCGAGCGCCAGGTTCGCGCCACCGAGGTCCGGCTGGCAGCCCTGGTGGAGCATGCGTCGGACCTTGTGGCGCTTCTCGACGGCGACGGTCGGGTGCTCTATACCAGTCCTGCCGTAACTCGTGTCCTTGGCTATGTGTCAGGTGCGCTCGACGGCACCACGCTGCCAAAGATCATCCACCCCGACGATGTCGATCGAGCCGTCGCCACCGCCGCTAGGGTGCTCGAGGTTCCCAACCGAACGGCACGCATTCAGTGCAGGGTGGCGCGAAGCGACGAAACGTTCCGCCACCTTGAAGTGGTGGTGACCAACCTGCTCGACAACCCCGCTATCGGCGGCGTGGTGCTCAACGCCCGCGACGTGACCGACCGGGTCGAGGCCGCTGCCGAGCTCGAAGAACGCGCCTATCACGATGCGCTCACCGGACTACCCAACCGGGCGCTGCTTCTCCAGCGGGTTCGCGAGGCGCTCGACCGGGCCCGGGCACAGGACCGTCTTGTGGCCGTGCTGTTTTTGGACCTCGACCGGTTCAAGGTGGTGAACGACTCTCTTGGCCATGCTGCGGGCGACGAACTCCTTATCGAGGTTGCTCGGCGCCTGAACCGGGTGGTGCGCGACACCGACACCGTTTCGCGGTTGGGCGGCGACGAGTTCGTGGTGGTCATCGATATCGAAGACAAAGAGGAGTCGGTGCTAGCGGCCGACCGATTCCGCCGCGAGATTGCCGAGCCGATCATTTTGGGTTCGGAGTCGATGGTGGTCACCACCAGCATCGGTATTGCCGTGTCCGACGGTTCCGACGAACCTGCCGACCTTTTGCGTGATGCCGATACGGCGTTGTACCGGGCCAAAGAAACCGGGCGCGATCGCGCTGACGAGTTCGACGACCAGCTCCGCACTCGGGCCGTGAACCGGCTCGACATGGAGCGACGTCTCCGTGCTGCGCTCGACGACGAAGGGCCGGGCGCCATCTTGGTGCACTACCAGCCCATCGTCGAGCTTGCATCGGGCCGAGTTATCGGCGCCGAAGCGCTGGTTCGTTTGCGTGACGACGATGGGTTGGTTCGCCGGCCATCGGAGTTTGTCGATGTGGCCGAAGAGACCGGGCTGATCTCCCAACTCGGACGCAGCGTGCTGAGTTCGGCGGCTCGTCAGCTGACCATGTGGGACAACCGGGGCCAGTCGCCGCTAAGTATTTCTGTGAACGTCTCACCCCGGCAGTTGGCCGACCCTCGCTTTGCCTCGCTGGTCGCCGCCGAACTCACCGCTATTGGGCTCGAGCCCGAGCGGATGACCCTCGAGCTCACCGAGAGCGCCCTTATCGATGCCAACCCGGTGACCGAGAAGGTATTGGCCGAACTCACCGACCTTGGTGTGTGTATTGGTCTCGATGATTTCGGTACCGGCTTCTCCTCGCTGGCCTACCTCAAACGGTTCCCCATCACCTTCGTGAAGATCGATCGAAGCTTCGTCGATGGTCTTGGCACCGAAGACGACGACACCGCCATCGTGCGAGCCATTATCGCGTTGGCCCACAGCCTCGGCTTGTTGGTAACCGCCGAAGGCGTAGAGACGGCAACGCAGCTTCGACTGCTGCAGCAGCTTGGGTGCGACCGAGCGCAGGGCAACCTGTTGGGCGAAACCGTGGGTGTCACCTCGTTCGATCCGCTTCCCCGCCGGTTGATCGACCTGACCTCACCGTTGCCGGTTCGTTAGCTACAACAGCTGCGCCAAGGCCCGGAACGCTCGACCGCGGTGGGAGATGGCGTTCTTCTCGTCGTCGCTCATTTGACTGAACGATCTACCGTCGCCCTCGGTGGGTACGAAGACCGGGTCGTACCCAAAGCCACCGTCGCCCGAGCGTTCGAACGCAATGGTCCCCTCGACAACACCGTCGGCCCGTAGCTCTTGGCCGTCGGGAAACCGGACCATAGCGACGGTGCGGAACCGGGCGGTGCGCTCGGCCAGGTCGAGGTGGGTAGCCAGGTCGGCGAGAAGTTTGGTGACGTTGTGGTCGTCGGTGGCATCGGGCCCGGCGAACCGCGACGAGTGCACGCCCGGTTTTCCGTCGAGTGCGTCGACCTCAAGCCCGGTGTCGTCGGCCACGGCACCGGCGCCCGGGTGAGCTTGTTGCGCAGCGTGGCACACGGCAACTGCTTTGAGCCGGGCGTTGTCAGCCAACGTGTCGCCGTCCTCCACCACATCGCCTAAACCCTCGGGTCGAGGTTCGATGCGAAAGTTGTGAAGGATTGCCGCGATCTCGTGAACCTTGTGGGGGTTGGCCGTGGCCATAACCAGTGTTGCTGGCTGTCTTTCCATGGAGTTGCGTTAGCCCCGAGGCGCAGGCGGGTCGGCGAGGGTGCTGGTTTGCAGTGCGATGATTTCGCCGATGCCTTTGCCCGCAAGGTCGAGCAGCGCGTTGAGTTCGTCGCGGGAGAAGGTGGCGCCTTCAGCGGTTCCCTGGACCTCGACAAAGTTGAGAGGAGCTCCCTCTCCAGACATCGCTCCCTCTCCAGACATCGCGACCTCTCCAGACATAACGACCTCTCCAGACATCACGACGTTCATGTCGGTTTCGGCTTTGGAATCTTCGATGTAGGGAAGGTCGAGCACCGGCACGCCGTCGACGATGCCGACCGAGATTGCGGCCAGTGGTTCGGTGAGGGGATGGGTGTCGATCTTGCCCTGCTGCATCGAGCGGGTCAGGGCGTCGTGGAGTGCCACATAGCCGCCACAGATCGATGCGGTTCGGGTTCCGCCGTCGGCCTGAAGAACATCGCAATCAACCGTGACCTGCCGTTCACCCAAGGCGGTCATGTCGGTGACGCTGCGAAGCGCCCGGCCAATGAGTCGCTGAATTTCCTGGCTGCGACCCGAGGTCTTGCGGCGAACTCGCTCGGGCGAGGACCCGGGAAGCATCGAGTACTCGGCGGTCACCCAGCCTTTGCCGCTTCCGCTCATCCATCGGGGCACGTCTTCGTCGACCGAAGCGGTGCAGAGCACGCGGGTGTCACCAAACGACACGAGGCACGAACCGGCCGACATGGTGGTGAAGTCTCGTTGGAACGAAACGGGGCGGAGTTGATCGTCTTGACGGCCGTCTGGGCGCACGGTGAATTTCCTACTTGTTCTTGTTCGTGGGTATGGGTGATGTGAGTGGCTAGGGGTTCAGCCCAACAACTTAGCTAGGTCCAGTCGCAGGGTTCGGCTTTGAGCAATTCAGGGCCGAGAAGTTGTCGGCCCAACTCTTCGAACCACGCCACGTCACCCGACGACAGGAACCGGTGATTTCGTGGCTCGCCGGGTGTTCGAGGCGATGCCGCCGAGTCGGTGCCGTGCAGGGTTCGACGCAACGCAAAGGCGGTTTCGTCGGCGGATGACACCAGCACCACTCCCCGGCCCATCACCTCACTGATGACCCGTGCCAAGAAGGGATAGTGCGTGCAGCCCAGTAGTAAGGCGTCGACGTCGGCATCGACCACCGGTGCCAGCAGTCGTTCGGCCAACACTCGAACCTGATCGGTTCGCAACTCGCCACGCTCGACAAACTCGACGAACCCAGGGCACGCCGCACAAGTGAGAACAACATCGCTGCGTTGCTTGGCCGCCTCATCGACGATGGCGTGTTGGTATGCGCCGCTGCCGATGGTTCCGACGGTGCCGATGACCCCAACCCGACCGGATTCTGACGCCACCAGCAGCGAGGCCACGCCCGCCTCGATCACACCGATGACCGGACGGTCGAAGGTTTCTTGGAGATGGGTAAGCGCAGCGGCCGAAGCGGTGTTGCAGGCGATCACCACCGACTTCACGTCGTGTTCTTCGATAAGGAACCGAGTGATTTCCTCGGAGAATTTCCGCACCTCATCGAGCGACCGCGGGCCGTATGGGTATCGGCCGGTATCGCCGACGTAGATCAACTGCTCGTCGGGAAGGAGGTCGATCGTTGCCCGGGCAACGGTGAGGCCACCGAAACCAGAGTCGAACATCCCAATGGGACGGTTGTCGGCCATTTCTCCAGCGTAGAAGAACTGTCGCTCAGGCAAGTGCTCGGGATAGCCGATCACCACAGGTATGAAACGGTGGGAAAACCGAGAGAAGCCTGGTAGTTCGCGGGCGATCCGCAGCCGACTGGCAATCGGAATGTCGTGTGTCGTGCTGGCCACGTTGGGATTGATGGCTGCGCCCGCATCGCAGCCGGAACGGGTGACACCGTCGGCATCGGAGCTGGCATTTACCGACGACGAACCGGTAGCCACGTCAACAAGCGCGCCCTCTTCAACCACCCCCTCTTCAACCACCCCCTCTTCCAGCACGAGCTCAACCAGCACGGTGCCTCCGAAGCGACCTCGGCCCGAGCGGATCTTGCTTGTTGGCGACTCGATAGCCCACGAGGCTCGGATCCCGTTGGCCGAGTTTTTGTCGGAACGCAGCATCGGCCTCGACACCGTGACCTTTCCTGGTCTGGCCCCCTGCGACCTCTTCGAAGCAGCAGCCACCACGGCGGCCGAAACTCAACCCGACCTGGCAATTCTGCTCTTTACCGGCAACGCCATCAGTCCGTGCATGAGAGAGGCCAACGACCCGACAAGCGACGCATACTTCGCCACTTATCGCAACGATATGACGGCAATCGTCGACGGGCTCACCGGCGCCAACGCTGGTAATGAGACCGAGGTCTGGGTTGTCGAACCGCTCCCCTACGCCAAGCCCAGCACCGTCGAAACGGTGGCCCGACTCGACGAGATCTTTCAATCGATCGACGGCGTCGCCGGGGCTATTCCTATCCGAGACCTCTTCACCACAGCCAACGACACGTATTCCGTGTCGCTGCCTTGCATTCTGCCGGACGAGCCATGCCCCACCGTGCAGGTTCGGGCCGAAGATGGCGTGCACCTGGGTAACGACGGCACCGACAACCAGTTCGGCCGGAATCGGCTGGCATTCGCTATCGACAGGTTCCTCGACCGTAACTACGAGTAGCCTTGTCCTTCTCATGGCCGCAAAAAGTACGAAGAAGGGGAACAAGGTTCCCGAAGGAGCAACCGTCGTTGCTACCAACCGGCAGGCGCGCCGTGATTTCGAGATCCTCGACACCTTCGAGGCTGGCCTCGTTCTAAAAGGCAGCGAAGTGAAATCGCTGCGAGAAGCCAAGGTGCAGTTAGCCGAGTCGTACGCCAACATCTACCAGAACGAAGCGTGGATTCATTCGCTCCACATCGTGCAGTACAGCCATTCGGGGGCGGCGATGGGCCACGACCCCGGCCGCACCAAGAAACTGCTGCTGAAGCGGTCGGAGATCGACAAGCTCAGCCCTCGTCTCGACGCCGAACGGCTCACCCTGGTTCCGCTGATGATCTACTTCGTCAAGGGCAAAGCCAAGGTCGAAATTGCTCTGGCTCGAGGTAAGAAGCACCACGACCGCCGGGCCGATATCGCCGAACGCGATGCCGATCGCGAGGCCCGCCGCGAGTTTTCCAGGAACCTGCGCGAGCGCAACTAGTAATCCGCACTAGCGGATCAGTTGTGCAAGCTGCGCGTCGGTGATTGGCTGCCCGGCGAAGGTTCCGTGTGTCCGGTACGTGTGGTCGAGTCGGCCGTCGGCAGCAATCACCGCAACTTCAGTAAACGAAAGGACCGTTCCGTCAGCGGACCGCAGCTCACAGCGACGGCTTCGCGTTGTCGGACCGTCGACCGAACTTAGCGGTACAGGCAGGCCGAACGGGCTGAACAAACGGAGCAGTCGAGCCGCCAGCACGAGGGTTACGCCCGGAGCAGTGAAGAGTGCCATGAGAAGGACGACGAGAAACACAACATCGTCAACTGGTTCGTCGGACATGGCGATAGCGATGAGCAAATATCCGGTGAAGATTCCACCAATGCCGACCAAGACGAGGCCGAATGCCCGAATCTGCCTGCGCGGGTCGACGACGTTCTCAGAACGGATCAACCTATGGAGAATCGCCAGCAGAGTGACGCCAACCAGGACCAGCAGCACTGCAAGGGACGACAGCGCCGCTGACTGCAGCGGCGACCCTTCGCCAGCGGTGGCTAGTTAGCCAAACAACAAGACGCTGCCGAGCCACACACCGAGTGTCGCCGAACTCCACCCCAGGATTTGTGACCATCGCGCTGCCGTCGGATTCATGCTGGAGGCCTCACTACGACCGAAGGTACCAACACCGGGCTAATCGCCCCAACCGTCGGGGCAGGCTTCGTCCAGCAGCGAGAAGGCCTGAACCCGGCTGCGGTTGTAGTAGGCCAGCCGATTGTCGGGTCGTTCGATCGTTCGGCACAGTGTCCTGGTTACCTGCGCCGATTCGAGGAGTCGAGGCACTGCGTCGGTGCCAAGGTCGTGCACCAGATAGCGGCCATCGAGGTTTTCGAGTCCGTCGGCCCGGTCGAGGTTGCGGTCGGCCACCACCGCTTCAGGGTTGACGATGTTCATGAACAACAGGAATCCGAAGGCCACGCCAAGCACTCCGGTGAGGTGAGCGAACGGCAGTCGATCGGCCAGATGTGCTGCGGTGAGCAGAAAGACCAACGCGATAAAGACGGCGAAGACCATTGTGTACAACCGAAGCATGGTGAGTCCGAAGGCGTCCTCATAGAGAAAGAGTCGACGCACAGCCACCGCAACGGTTGAGAGGGTAAGTACCACGGCTACCTGGTTGAGGACTCCGATCATCGGCGCAGACTCGCCGGCATGTCGTTTCCCGGCCAGCAGCACGGCAAGGGTGAAGGCCGCAGCGGCCAACAGCTGAAAGAACCCCGACCGGGCATATTCGGCCACCGTGAGGCCAGTGGTTTCCTGCACGTAGGCCGAGCCCGCCAACGCAGCCACAACCTGCACCGCAACAAACACGGTGTAGATGGCCGTCACTGCCCCAAGAAGCATCGTCAGTTCGGTCCGGCCAAGCACCGGCGATACACGCAACGTTGGCTCGACGGTTCGGCGAAGCGCACGGGTGGCCAGGATGGCCGTCAAAGCAAAGCCAACCACCAGGCGTGCAGCATGCGATACGAGTTGCTCGGGTGCGGCCGGGGTGGTGAACAGGCTACCGAACAGGGCATCGGATGACCCGAGTAGCAGCACCAGAACAAGCACCACCGGTGCCGTGATGATGAGGCCTCGGGCCAACGCTCCTGCGCCTTGACCCGACGGTCGTTGCCGCAAGCGACTTGGGAGCAATCGAAACATCGGCGTCACTAGCGATACGAGCAGGCCCGGCCATGACACCAGACTGAACAGGGCCGGGGTGGGCCGCAGCAATCGACCAGCGGCTCGGGATACCGCATCGGGTTCGTCCCGCAACTCTGACGCCAACAGCACCAGCCCAAGCACCGCAATCACATTGAGCGGTATCAACCACCACGAGGCTCTGATCATCAGCATCAGTAGCGGGGCTATCGCTGCGACCAGGCAAACCCGTCCGGCGGTAGTCGAAACCCAGCCACCCACCAGTGCGGCACCAAGGAGCAGCCCGAGGCTCATGGACGTGACTAGGCCGGTCGGAGCACGAAACACCAGGTCAAACGCCAACGCTCCCATCGTCAAAGCCATCACGGTCCGTACGACGGGCGGGCGCAGCCAGTACCCCGATTCGTTGGGTTCACCGTCGAGACCGCCGCCGGGTTCGCCGTTGGGCCCCCCGGTTGGAGGCTCTGGGAGAACCGGTGGCGGCGGGGCGACGACGTCAGAAAGGTCGGACCAGTCAGTCATAGAACTAACCCTGACTTCTTGGCCCCTGGCGTCGGTGAAGGTTGTGTGTAGTTCTTGGGGATAGTTGAGGATTGCCCGCTTGCTTCATTACGGTCGGCCACATGATCGACTACCAGCGGCTCTATCACACCGGCATTCGGGTACCTGACCTCGAGGCTGCGATGGCCGAAATCGGCGACTCGATGGGCGTCACATGGGCCACCCCCGTTCATAATCCCGCCCAGCCAGTGTGGACGCCCGACGGCGGGCAGCAGGCGCTCGACCTCAAGTTCACGTACTCGTGTGAAGGCCCGCAACACATCGAACTTCTCGAAGGCCCA
>CALJDK010000066.1 GCA_938023735.1 uncultured Acidimicrobiales bacterium | reverse complement strand
GTTACCAGCGGTAGTGGGCGAACGCCTTGTTGGATTCGGCCATCTTGTGCAGGTCTTCTTTGCGCTTCATCGAGGCGCCAATGCCGTTGCTGGCATCGAGAATTTCGTTGGCGAGACGCTCGGCCATGGTGCGCTCGCGGCGACCGCGGGAGAACTCGACGAGCCAGCGGATTGCCAGGGTGGTCTGGCGACGGGGTCGAACCTCGACAGGTACCTGGTAGGTGGCGCCACCAACTCGCCGGCTACGAACCTCGAGCTGCGGGCGGATGTTGTCGATGGCCCGCTTGAGGGTGCTGACCGGATCGTCGGAGCTGGTCTTGTCGGCCACGATGGAAAGGGCGTCGTAGACGATCTTCTCGGCGATGGAGCGTTTGCCGCTCTGGAGAATCTTGTTGACGATCTGGGTAACGAGTACCGAGTGGTAGACCGGATCGGCGGGGAGTTCGCGGCGTGGCGCGGGACCTTTACGGGGCATATTTCTAATCCTTCTTTGCGCCGTAGCGACTGCGAGCCTGTTTGCGATCGCGCACACCCGAGGTATCGAGCGTGCCGCGGATGACCTTGTAGCGAACACCGGGGAGGTCTTTCACACGCCCACCGCGTATCAACACGATGGAGTGCTCTTGTAGGTTATGTCCTTCACCGGGGATGTATGCGGTTACCTCGATGCCACTGGTGAGACGAACACGGCAGACCTTACGAAGGGCGGAGTTCGGCTTCTTTGGGGTGGTGGTGTACACGCGGGTGCAAACACCACGGCGCTGAGGCGAGCCCTTGAGCGCTGGAGTGGTTTCCTTCTTGCGCTTGGACTGACGGCCCTTGCGGACCAGCTGCTGAATGGTTGGCACTACGAGTTCATCCTTGGGAGTAAGAGTAAAGATGTGAGAGATTTGCGAAAGCGCCGGTTTGCCAGAAAGCACCGCTCGATGCCCGAAGGCAGCGGTTGGTCGGACGTGCAGCACTACAAGCCCGACAAATCAGGCCAAGAGGGCAGTCTAGGAGCGTGATTACCCAATGCCAATCCGCGCGGCGTCAACCGCGAGAAATCTGCTGAGACCCCTGATGCGCCTGTGGTCCGAACCGGCCGTACTCGATCCATCAAAGGTGATCGGATACACCATCGGATACATTGGAACACATGAACGATAGCCATCGGAGCAGCCTTGGCGGGCTTGGATGGGCACTAGGATTTCTCGCCGTATTCGGCCTCACGCTGATTCTGGCCGCGTGCGGAAACTCGCCAGTGATTGGCCAACCTCCCGATACCGGCAGCTCGGAGAACACCGACGACAACACCGACACTGGCGCCGAAAACGGGGACGACGGTGATGGTGCCGATGATTCCAGTGACGCGGGGTCTGGCGACGGCGACAGTTCCGGTAACACATCCGCCGATGGCGCCGACGACACTTCCGCCGGTGTCGATGGCGCTGGCGCTGGCGACACTGATCCGGGTGATCTTCCCAGCGAAGCCGTGTACTTCTCCGAATACGGACCGATCGATCTGTCGGGCTTTTCCCGGGGCCTCGAATCTTGCGCCGGAATCGACCCCGCCGACTATTCAGAGCTTCTCGCCACCGAACTCGTGGTCAATGACGATCGGCATCTGGCCAACGTCGAACCCAGCTCCCCCGACCGCACCTGCATTTTGTTCGCTGCGGAGAACCCCGAGGTCGAGTTGGTTCGTATCGATGCGGTCAACGACACCGAACGCTTTACCTCATGGATCGATCACAACCCGCAACTCGACGCTGCTGACGTCGGCATCTTCCAAGCGGCCGACGACGCCGGCACTTTTCTCTTCGGTGATTCGAGCGATCTCGGCTACGCAACACTCGATGTGACCTCGGCTGGGGCGCAGCTTGTGGTGTCGGCGCGTCTGTGGGATTCCGGTATCGAATACTCTCCGCCTCCGTCCACCACCCTTGCCGCAATGGCCACAGTCGCGGCTCAGCAACTCACCAGTTCCGGCGCTGGCCCGGCAACTTCGGTGCTCGAATCCTGCGACGACCTCGACTCGGAGAAGTGGAAAGAACTCGTCGACAAACCACTCGACTCCTTTGTGGCGTCATCGTTTAACGGCGCGCTCACCTGCACCGCCGACACCTCCGATGGCGACCGCGTTCAGGTGCTCATTGCCGAGACCGAGTTCGATGAAGATGCGCTCACCCGCACCGATCTTCTCCGCAGCGCATACGAGACCAGCCTCCGCACCCCCGATCGGCTTCAGCTCGACGGTAGTGAAAGCGCCTGGGAAATCGACCGAATCTACGACGACAATCCCAGCCAGACCGAGCAGTCAGTGCTTCAGGAAGTCTTTGGAAACGAAGGAAAGATCTTTGCCCGGGTTTCGGTCCGTCAGGACACCAAAGGCCAGCGGGTTCCGATCGAAACCGTCGGTCGAGCCCTTACTGCCGTGCTCACCGGTACGCCGTTCGAGTCTGAACCAGTCGACGACGGTCCCAGATTCCAACTTCCGCCGAGCTCGGCGGCGCAACAGTTCATCGATAGCGGCGCCCGCATCGAGGTGGCTCCACTCACCCGGGGACTCAGCGAGTGCAGCGAGATCAACCTCACCCCATTCGAAACGATCGTCGGCAAAGAGCTGGTGGCGGTTTCAGGGATCGTGGTTGCCAACCTCAACCCAAACCTTCAGGTCGGGCTGGGCGATAGCACCAGTAGGTCCGACGACGAGAGCTTCCAGAACAAGGCGGCCACGCCCGGCGAGCAGATCGTCGAATGTTCACTGGTTCGCGAGGACGATACTTCCGTCGTTGAGATGCGAGTCTCGGCGGCGACGAAACCAACCGGCCCAAATCTTTGGGCCAACTCGGCGCTCATCGAGGGGCTGAAGGCATTCAACGGTGTCGGCGACGCCGCGTTCTGGAACGAAGGCAAAGGCAATACCGGCGACAACGCTGACAGCGAGCGGGCCGGACTCATTCTGTATGTCGAGGAAAACGATGCCCGACTGCTCGTGGAGTTGGTTAAGTACGAAGCGACACCCGACGTCGATTTGTTCTGGATATCGCAGGCATTCGCCACCGAACTCTTCTCGCCTGACGAGTAGTGCCGCACCAGTCAGAGCCGCAGAACGGTAGGAGTGGCAGTAGCGCCGAGCGAAAGCAATCGTGACTAGAAGACGATCTCGCCGTCGGTAAGTTCGGCGAGCCGCTCATTTGCGTCGATGAATTTCTCTGCCAAAGTGGCCCGCACCTCGGCGTCGCCCTTGTCGTAGTCACGCTTGTTGTAGGTGGGGTACTCGCCGTCGACGAGCGGCGGTATGCCAAGAAAGTCGAACGCCCGACGAACCGTCTTCTCTGGTTCGCTGAGCAGCAGGCGTTGGTCGAGCACCAAAACCTGATCGCGACCGAGGTGCTGGTGGTACCGCTCGATCTGTTCGGCGTAGCGCCCGCGAGCCGCGTAGCTGAAATGCATGTCGGCGAAGCTCACATAGGTGGGGTCGGCGGCCATCTTTTCCGCCTCGCCGTCGAGCCGAGACTCCTCGGCAGCGATCGCGTCGGCAAGCGGCAGCGTTTCGAAGCCGCGGGCCAGTTCGTGCTGATGATGCGAGATCGCTCGATCTACCGGGTCGCGAAGTAGGGCAATGACCTTGGTGGTGGGAAGCGCCCCAGCGATTCGGGCCGCGATTTGAGGGTGGTACAGGTAGTACGGACTCCCCTCGCCTACCGCCGTTGGCTGTCCGGACTTCTTCGCAACAGCATCGACGGTGGCCTGGAGAGGAAAGTGCGACCGGTACCAGGCGGGTGGGTGGTGAAAGCCCGAGTCGTACCAGTGGACGCCCTTGTTACGGATGGGACCGAACACGTTCTCGTGGGCGAGCAGGTAGTAAAAGAGCGACGTCGTACCGGCACGCTGGGCGCCGATGATGAGAAAGTTCGGTAGCGCCCGCTTGTCGGCATTGACTCGCGTGGCGGTCGTAGTGGCCGCCCGCACCAGCCGACGGGCCGGAGTCGGCAACGCAAATTTTCCGAGAGAACCACGTCCGTGGGCCATGAGCTAAGCAGCCTTTCGAGAGGAGAGAGCATCGTCGGCCGCCGAATGTCTAGCGGCATAGGCCTGCTGAAACGCCGAGGCGTTGGGGCCGAGGGCATCGACCAAACTTTGGCGACGAGCGGCGAGCTTTTTCGTGAGTGCGCCTTCGCTGTTTCGGGCCAGGGCTTCAAGCAGGTAGAAGTCGATGAGATGGTCGGCCAAGCCGGGATCCACGTCGAGGCTCGGAAGGTGTTCCTTCGCTCGCCGCACGACGGCAGGACGAGCCTCGAGCGGAGTGCGCTGGTCGATGAACCGTTCGGTCTGAAACAGGAAGTGGACCAGATCAAGACCAACCGGCACGTCGGTGGCGTGGCGCTCCCAGTCCCAGACCAGAAGCGAACCATCGGCCCGAGGTTGGGTGTTCCAGGGCGACCAGTCGCCGTGGAATCCGCCGAGGTCGACCGAGAGGTCGCCACCAGCGTCGCCGCTGGTGTCGTACCGCTCAAGGTCGGGCAGGCGGTCGATAAGTCGACCCCAGAATCCGCTGGAAACGATCGAATCGACCGTGTGACGGTGCATGGCCGCAATGTCGTTGAGTGCGGGGAGTGTCGGCTCGATGGAGAGTTCTGGGCCAACCGTGTTGTCGATGGGTAGCGGCGAAACCACCAGCAGGTGCATGCCGCGCCACGTCTCATCGGCGAGGACATCGGGAACCACAATATTGCCCGACGGGTTACTCGAGTTGAGCGAGCCCAGAGAAGTAAGCGCCTGGCCTTCGGTCGAGACCAAACGGGCCGTGAGGTCATCCCAGCCAACTTTGCCGACCGAGCGAAGCGTTCCGTCTTCATCGAGCACTCGAACCACCGGCTTGCGGTTTGGCCGAAGGGGTCCGCAACTGGCCGACAATCGAGCATCGACGTTGTTGAGTTCGCCAAGACGTTGTCGAAGTGTGGTGTCGGGCGATTGAAGGATCAGCTTGCCCGGCAACGCCGTGGCCACGCCAGGAATCCGGAGAACCTTGCCAGCGACGCTGCGAACCAAGCCCTGTCCGGCTTTGCCCACGGCATCGGCGATGGCTTTTCCGGCACGTGAATCGACCACCACGGTGGCGCGGTCGGGGCGAGGAAGCGCGACGTAGATTTCCGCTGGATCGCCGATGCGGGTATAGCGAGCATCGGCGTGGCCGCCAAGAATCTGGGCCCACCAGTCAAGAGGGAGCGAATCGGCCGACGTTGGGAAGTCGGTCATACCCAGACCTCCATCGCTGTGTCGTCGGCGTTGTTGGAAGCAGATTGGTTGCCGTCATCGTCGAAGGAGAACGACAAGCCATTGTCGACAACCACAGCGGCGACCTCAGCCTCGGGGGGACTGCGGTCGGGGCGCAACAACGCGGCCAGAACGATAAAACCAATATGAAGCGGCGCGGGCAACATGTTGTAGAACCACATCTGCACGAGCAGCATCGCAAACGTCACGTGAAGCCACAGCCGTTCGGGCGTGAGGTCGCGCGCGGTTCGCACCGCCATCATTCCCAGAAAGCCGACATACAAAATCGTTCCGGGAATACCCTGCGAGAACAACACGGTCCAGAAGTGTCCATGGGTTCCGACGGCAGGAAGGTTGGGGTTGTCAGCGTTGGATTTCGGCGCACCGAACCCAAAGAACGGCGATTCGTCGACGCTGTCGATTACCGCTACGTACAGGGCACTACGACTTCCGTTTGCGTGATCGCTCTCGGCTCGTCCCTGCACCAGGCCATACAGGGGGGTGAGAAGCACCATCGCTGCGACAACGACGAACGCTGCGAGGATCTGAAGCGCCTTCTTTCGTTGACCGGCCTGGGCTCGGCGGAAGGTTACATACACACCCGCCACGAACAGCGAGAGCCAAAGGCCTCGGTTGACCGAGACGATTGCCGGAACGGTGAGAGCGGCGACGGCAAGGGGCATCAGTACGCGGCCTTTGATGCCACGCATCCGCGACCATGCGGCCAGCGCAATCGGGGTGAGAAGGGCGGTGTTGGCGCCCCACTGGTTGGTAAACAAAAACGGCGCGGCGGGTCGGTTGAGGTCGAACCCGAGAAACACCTGAACCTGAGCAAACTTGGGTCGTACCAGACTCACCACGAAGTCGCTTGACTTCAGTGCACCGGGCAGGAACCTCTCGGCAAGGCTCGTGACCTGAACATCGCCGAGAAGCACACCCAGATAGCCGCCGCCGAGGGCACAGAACCAGAACGCCAGCATCAGACGAAGAATTCGATCAAACGGCAGCATCTTGCTGGGCATGTTGTACACCCAGAGGAAAAAGATCGTTGCCGAGAAATACAAGGCTGCCCGGTACCCGAAGGCCACAAATCGTTCGAAGCGCACTTCGAGCATCGACGCCGACAGCAACATCCAGACAAGGAAACACGCCCAGACACCAAAGCCACGCGGCACTCGAATGACCTTTCGGCTTGCCAGCTGCACCGCGAGAGGGATGGCGACGATGACAAACGCAACCTGGCTCAGGCCCAGAATCCACCACAGCGGATAGCCAACAAAGAGCGCAACAAACGGGAAGTCGGGTCGGCGAACGCGACGAAGTACCGCCCCGATCCCCTTGACGGTGAATCGAGTGGTTTCTTCGAGAATGAACGCAGCTGCCACGAGGGTCGGGCTCTAGATGCTTCGTCCCTGGCGCTGAATCTTTGCGACCAGGAAGTCGGGGGTTACCACGCCGGCCGCCATAGCCAGGGCGAGGTATGCCCGCTTTTGTTTGGGATCGAGCTTAAGAGTTTCGGCCGCCGTCTTCACGGCATCGCCACGCTGCCCGAGAGCGCCATAGGCAAACGCCATCTGGCCCTTGATGCGGGCGAGGCCCTCTTTGTCGTCGTTGAACTCGGGGTAGCCGTCGAGCAGATACTGAAGCCCTTCGATGCGCATCTGCCAACGTTCGGCGTAGAACGACGCCTGGTGCCACAGCACTTCAACCAGCGCTTCGGGAACCGCGCCAATGTCGGTGCGACGTGCGGCGCGGAGAACAAATTCGTAGTCCTCGCCGTAACCACCGGGAACCTCTTCGTCGACCATGCCCATGTCGTCGATCAACGACCGACGCATGATGAAGGTTGACGGATGGGTCGACTCGAACATGCGCGAGTTGATGAGGTCGGCGAAGGTCACCCGGTCCTTTGTGGGGATTCGAGGAAGGCGTTGGCCTTCGAACACCACATGGATTCCCGACGACGCCATGAGACACGACCTGTCGGCATCGAAGAGGTCCACCTGACTGGTGACCTTGTGTTCTTTCCAGATGTCGTCGTCGTCGCAGAAGGCAACAAACTCGCCGTCGGTATGGGTGAGACCGGTGTTGCGGGCCCCTTGAAGACCTGGTGTGCGTTCGTTGCGCATCACCTTGACCTGGCGGGGTCCGTCGCTGACTTCAATGCCATGGTCGGGTTCGGTTTGGTCGTACACCACGGCCACTTCGATGGGGCCGTCGTAGTCCTGAATGGCGATTGCCTTCAGGGTCTGGTCGAGCAGCTCGGGACGGTCGCGGGTTGCAACAACAACGTTGACCAACGGCCGGGCGTACAAGTTGAGTTCGTTGCTCATCGTCGGCCTCCCTTGGCCTTGTATCCGTAGCGACGAAGCAGGGGGTAGGTAATAGCGGTAACCAGGTTCCGCATTTTCGGTTCAAGCTTCTGCTGCCACGCTTCGTCGAGTCGTAGTTCGATGTCGCCGTGTTTGAAACGGGACGGGTTGCCGGCAACCGAGTGGGTGGGTTGCAGGTTGACCGAGGACTCACCCACGTAGTCGAGGTCGCCGGTTTCGACGCCGGCAAACTCCATCACTCGGGCCAGAGCCTTGCGGGGATTGGTGATGACATCTTCGTACTGCAGGGTCATCACCGGAACGCCAAGGCCTCGCATCGACGCGAACACCACGTTCCACGAAAGCCAACGCCAGCCCATAAGACCCGGGTGGTACTGGTTCATCATGGCGTCGGTGTCGGTGACCTCGACCTTCTTCTTGGTCTTGGTCCAGGAGTACGCCACGCCACGGGCATCGCGGATCAGATGGGTGATGCGAAGGTCGACATCGTCGATCTGGCGGTACATCAATGCCGTGGAGATCTGCTTGCTCGAATCGACCACCACGGGAACACCCGCCACGTCGCGGATCGCGCGAAGAAGCGAAACGACGATGTCGCCGTACTCGGCGAGAGGCTCTTTGATCGAACGGAAAAGGAACGGCGCAAGCAAGTGAGGAACGAACCGGTTTCGGTCGACCATGTGCTTAGCCTTCATTGCAGCGTCGAGGTCGAGTTGATCCCAGCCGCCGTAGGCCCGCTCGCCGACCTCGGTCCAGAACTCACATGATTGGAACTTCTCACCACAGCCGCACAGGTTGTTCTCGACAAGTCCACGTTGCCAGATGTGCACGATCTCGCCGCCCGAGACCAAACTTCCGTGCTGGCCGAGCATGTCGTTGAGAAGAGTGCTTCCGCTTCGACCCAGGCCACCGACGTAGAGCACCGGTACCTTGGCCGATCCGGCGGTCGCCGATAGCGGCGTCACCGAGGCGATTTCACTTGCCGAAGCGTCGGCCGATGTGGCCTTCAACGATGTGACGATCTGTTCAAGCTCGAGGCCGGCGCGCTTTGACCGGTCGGTCCATTCGCTCGCCGCAATGCTTGGGTCGGCGGTAGCGGCGTCGAGAACTCGATGAAGCTCGGACTCGGTTTCGGCCAGCAAGACATGGTCGTGTTGCGCAAGACCGCGGGCCAGCGCAACCTGGTCTTCGGTGGTCTCGTCGTTCTCGACCGTGCGAGGCACAACGATGATACGTCGGCCGTAGGAACGGGCTTGCCGGATAAGACCAAGATCGACCGAGGCAACAACCACCGGGGCATCGGCAAGTTCGGCCGCAATGTCGTCGTAGAGCAGCCAGTCGACCGACCCCACCGACGACAGCGGTGTGGCGGTGCCATGTTGCACCAACATCGACGGCGCTTCGGGCTGCTTCGCCACCCACGAGTCGACCCAGTTGGTCAATCGAGTGAAAGGCTGCGGCTCGGTGCCGGTGAGTACGACGAACCGGCTTGGGCGGTCTGCGAATAGTTCAGCCGTGTTGCTCATACGGTTTCTCCAAGGACGGTTGCAAAGGGGTGGCGAACGAGCTGGTGCTCCCACTCAACGATGGTGGTGTCGGCCAATTTGCCGACTCGAAGAGGTGAGCGTTTGCTCGCAGCGAGTGGTGATTCAAGAAAGATGGATTTGGTTGCGCTCTTCCGAGCGGCGAGAAGGAAGGGCAAAGCCAGCGAGCCGGCGCCAGCAAGAACCACGCTGGCTCCGACGTCGGCGATGAGTTCGGCTGCTTCACTCACCGCAGCACGATGCCGCATCGGTTTGGCGAAGTCGTTCGGAAGCACATGCACCGATCCCGACAAACCCTTGGCCGCGGCGTTTGAGGCTGCGACCCAGGTGATTTCGTCGGCCGCCGAAACCTGGGGCATCGAGGTCAGGAAGCGCGCTTGTTCGTTGGTCGAAACCACAAACAGCGACTGAGAAAATACCGAGCTCATCAGGCGTCCGAGCTCTTGTCAGTCGAGAAGTCCCAGCCGCCAAGGTCTGGAGCTGGCGGAGCTGGGGGAACGGCGGCACCTGCAGCGCTGACCGCTCCGGCTGCTGCGGACGCCACTGTTTGCTGAACCGGCTGGCCTGGGCCAGCGGGGGCTGGTGGCACTGGAGGAACTGCTCGCACAGGAGGAACGGGCGGCACCGATTGCACTGATTGCGCTGCCTTTGCGGGCGCCGCATCTGGCGGCGCCGGGTGTGGAGCTAGAGGCTGACTTGTAGCAACCGGAACTGCCGGCTTTTCGGTGGCAACGACTGGCGCTGCGTCGACCGATGCCTGCGATGTGGCCTCGGGCCACTCAGAGGCGGCAGAAACCGACGGCGCTGGCGCTTCGGCCACCTCGGCCAGCTTCTCGGCCCGCTTCGAGGCTCTACTTTCTGCGCGACTGGACGTCGGACCGGTTGCCGACGACTTCACGGTAAGACCTGGGATCGTCTCTTCGGTCTTGCTTACATCCCAACGGTTGAAGCGGTTCACAATGGCGCCCGACACCTCGCTACCGACACGGCTCATCTGGAGACGAAGGTCGGTGAGCTCATCTCGGCTTGTCCGGCCTGGGGAAACCACGACGTAGGTGGCATCAACCAGCGCGGCAAGCGCAAGGCCATCGGGATGCGACAGCGCAGGCGGTGCATCGACAACAACGAGTGCGCCGCGGCTCTGCGCAACATCGAGAACGGTCTCGATAGCTCGGGAAGACATTGGTTGCGCAACGCCGCCCGAGGATCCACTGGGGAGGACCCGGATTCCGAGCACCTCGGCCGACGACTGCAGCAACGCAGTCGCATCCGATTGGGTACCCGACGAGCGCAGGTATCCCTCGAGGCCAGTGTGATTGGTCAGACCAAAGATCCGGTCGATCGATGGGTTGCGTCGGTCGGCGCTGACCAGCAGCACTGGCACGCCGGCCTGGCTGAGCGCAATTGCGGTGTTGATGGCGGTAAGGGTTCGACCTTCCTGATCGTTGGCCGAGGTGATCAGCACCGAGCCGACCTGACGGTCACGGGCAAGGATGGCGGTGGCGAGTCGACGGAACTGGTTGGCTCCGTCGGTTTCGGCACGAACCGCAGTGATGACCGACGGGTTGTCTTCGGTGATTCGGGGGATTTCGCCAACAACCGGACCACCAAGATCCTGCTCGACCTCATCGAGATCACGGACTCGACGGTCGATGCGATCGATCAGCATGGCGATACCTGCACCAGCAAGCCCACCAGCGATAAGCGCTAGGGCAATACCGAGGTAGCGGTTGACACCGGAGGTAACGATCTCGGGAACGGTGGGTTCACCAATAACCGAGCTCGACGTCATGTCGATGGTCTCAAGGCGAGTGACTTCGGCCTGGATCTCGTTGATTTGGCGCTCGTACTGCGCCAGGTTGGTCTGGGCAATGATTTGGGCCGCAGATCCTACATCCGATTGGTTCACCGAGGTGATCGCACCATCGCGCTGGCCTTGCACCGTTTCGAGCTGCGCTGACCGGTTGCTCACTAGGCGGTCGCGACGTTCGGTGGTAGAGAGCAGTTTGAAGTTGCCGTACTCGGTTGCGGCTGCGTCGACACCAGCTCGAGCAAACTCCGAGGTGGTTGCCTCGAACGAAATCTCGAGCAGCTGGTTGTCGTCGCCAGGTTCAACCGTCAAGGCTTCTTGAAAATCTTCGGCCGTCCAGTCGGCCGCCATGTCTTTGGCTTGCAACGATTGGATTGCTCGGTTCGCGACCGGCGTGGAACCCATGATTCCGGCCTCGGTCTCTTCGTTGACGTCATCGCTGTTCCTGGATCCCTCGACACCATCGATGGCCACCGGGGTAAGGAGGATGGTTGCCTCCGACCGGAAGGTCGTCTTCTGTGCGGGCAGGAACAGAAACACGAGCGCAGCAAGCGCCAACGCTGCTGCAGCGACGATCCACCACCGACGACGCAGGACCGCGCCGTAGTAGCCGAGCTCTAGTTCTTCTTGTTCGTTCACGACAAAATGCCTTTCTACAGAGTCCACATCGGCACTTTCACCAGCGCTGTGACGATCACGCCGGAAAAAGTTCGTGACACTACTCAGATATTTCGGTATCTTTCGCCCAGCGGGGGAAATCCAAAACGGCGTGAATTCGGTGTTTAGGTGGCCTCAGAATCGGCCGATACACGGTAGGGAATGGCAAACAATCACGCAGTAGTCGTTGCGGGCGCGCCGCGATCAGGCACCACTTGGGTGGCCGAAATTCTGTCGGCCGCGCCCAACACCAGCTATTGCCATGAGCCCGACAATCACAGCCTGTGGCCGCTAGCGCTTCTCGCCAAAGGCGGTCTTGGTCGTCAACCCGCTCTCAACAACTCCGAGCAGGCTGACTTGCATGACCGGGTTTGGAACCTGGCACTCAGCTCGGCCGACAACGAACAGCGGCCCGGTTGGGCGCTTCGCAAAGCGGCACTGCGCGCCGTGTCACCCGAAATCGCCAGCGCCATTCTTGCCGGACAATCCGGTGCCGCAACCAAAGCAGCAACGCTTGCGCTCAAGGCGGCTCCAGCTCCCAAACCGCAGCCCATCTCGGGACCTCTCGTGGTCAAGACGGTCCACGCTGGCTTTTGCCTCGAGCGCGTGGCCGCAACCGCAGGCGGCCCCGTTGTTGTGGTGGTGCGCAATCCCCGCAACGGCATCGCCAGCTGGCTTCACCTCGGATGGCAGGTGCATCGCTTCGAATCCGACAGTCGAGTTCGCGAACGCGTGCTTCCTTGGTTGGGCGTGACAGCACCTGCGCCCGGCGACCACATCGTCGATACGGCGTGGACCTACGGGCTTCTCGATGCATCGCTTCGCAAGATGGCGTTTCAAAACCCCGACTGGATGATCCTCGAACACGAAGACTTGGCCGAGAACCCAATCGAGGGCTTCCGGGCGATGTACGAGCATTCCCAACTCGAATGGACACCGGCAATCGAGAAGAAGATTGCCGATGGCGACAAGCAGGGAACCGGCTACAAGACCACCCGAGTCCGCGCCGATCTGCGCCACGCATGGAAGACCCGCCTCACCGATCTACAGATCGAAAAGGTCGAGGACGTCCTCCGCCAGTTCCGGCTCTAGATCCCCCCAGCAAACCAGAGAAAACGGTAAGAACGCCGGGTTTTGGCCCGGCGTTCTTACTCTTTTTGAAGATGAGAGGATCGACTACTCGAAACGGCGACGGACGCCGAGGAGTGCGAGGCCCAACAAGATGAACAGCAGCGCTGCGGCTAGCGGGCTGGAGGTTTCGCCACCGGTGAAGGCGAGCGGTGCCTGGGGTGCGGTAACCGTTACCTCTGCCTGGCCCTGGTCATCGTCGCCGAGAAGACCATCGTCGGGAGTCGAGTCGATGTCGGTGATCGTGTCGCCGAGCGGCGTACCATCGAGGGCGCCCTGAGCCGAGGAGATCTCGGCGTTGTTCTCAAGCGCACCAGCGGCGGTAACGGTAACCGTGATCTCCACCTCGACCGACTCACCCGGGGCGATTGGCCCGTCAATTGTGTAGCTCGCAGAGCCATCACTATTTGCTGTCCAATCGGCGTCGGCCAGCGTCATGTTCGACGGCAACGTGTCGGTGATCTCGACATCGATAGCATCGAGGTCACCTTCGTTGGACACCGTAATGACGAACGTGACGTTCGATCCAACGCTTACCGAAGCACTCTGGCTGGGGGCCAGCGCCTTGTCGAGCGCGAGGTCGAAGTCGCTGGGCAGTCCGGTGTAGTGGCTATCGTCAGCGTCGTCGACGGGTCCCATTGGGAAACCGTTGTCGCCAACGGCGGGCAAATAGCCGGCTGGGTCAGATGGCCACGTGCCGGGATCGGTTGGGTCACAGAAACAGGTTGCCGGGTTCGGGGTGATCGGGTCACCCACAACCGTGGCGGTGTTCATGTAATCGCCGGTAACGGCAGTGCCGGTGGCCTCACAGGTCACCGAACCGCCAACCGCGATAAACGGAATCACGTTGGTGCCATCATTCGCACCATCGCCATCCACATCACAATCAACGGTCACCGCAACATCAGAGTCAGCAACCGTGGCGTTCGCCAAAGCCGTCGAACCAGCGTTGGAAACCAGATAGGTCCAGGTCACATCCTGACCAGCGAGGATTTCCGCACCAGGGGCTTCATCGGAGTCCGCACCGTTGGTGCTCTTCTCGATATCGATGCCCGGACCGTTTGGCAGACCGGTGTAGTGGCTGTCATCAGCGTCATCCACCGGGGCGAACGGAAGACCGTTCTCGCCAACGGCAGGCACATAACCTTCGGGGCCAGTGGGCCATGTTGCTGGGTCGGTTGGATCGCAACCACAGGTTGCGGCGTTCGGGGTAACCGGATCGCCGGCAACTGTTGCCGTATTCATGTAGTCGCCGGTGATGGCCGTGCCGGTGGCCTCACAGGTCACCGAACCGCCAACCGCGATGAACGGAATCACATTCGTGCCATCCAACACGCCATCGCCATCAACATCACAGTCAACAACAACCGCGGGGTCCGAATCGGCAACGGTCGCATTCGCCAAGGCTGTCGAACCAGTGTTGGTCACCACGTAGGTCCACGTAACGTTCTGACCTGCAAACAAGGTCTCACCAGGCGCCTCGTCGGAGTCAGCATCATTGGTCGACTTCTCGACATCGATGGCCGGACCGTTTGGAAGACCGGTGTAGTGGCTGTCATCGGCATCATCGACGGGTCCCATCGGGGCGCCGTCTTCACCGATCGCCGGCGTGTATCCGGCCGGGTCGGTCGGCCAGGTGCTGGGATCGGTGGGATCACAGCCACACGTTGCAGCGTCAGGGGTCATCGGGTCACCCGCAACCGTCGCAGTGTTCATGTAGTCGCCGGTGATTGCGATACCAGTGGCCTCGCAGGTCACCGAGCCACCGTAGACAAGGAACGGAATCACGTTGGTGCCATCGAGCACACCATCACCATCGACATCACAGTCGACAACAACAGCAGGGTCAGAGTCGGCAACCGTGGCGTTGGCCAGAGCGGTGTTGCCGGTGTTGGTCACCACATAGGTCCAGGTCACATCCTGTCCAGCAAACAACGTCTCGCCCGGAGCGTCATCGGACTGCACACCGTTAGTGTCCTTTTCGATGTCGATCGCTGGCGTGTTGGCCTGACCGCTGTAATGACTATCGTCGGCGTCATCGACCGGGCCGACAGGGTTACCGTCGGGGTCGGTGGGAACCTCGTAGGAAGCCGGGTCGGTTGGCCAGGTCGTCGGGTCGGTCGGGTCTACTGCTGGATCGGAGAAGTCGGGAAGCGCAGGGGCACCCGAAACCGACGCCGTGTTCATGTAGTCGCCGGTAACCGCAACACCAGTGGCCTCACAGGTCACCTCATCGGTGGGCAACATGAACGGAATCACGTTGGTGCCATCGAGCACGCCGTCGCCATCGACATCACAGTCGACAACAACCGCAGGATCCGAATCCGAAACCGTGGCATCAACCAGCGCCGTAGCACCGGTGTTGGTCACCACATAGGTCCACGTCACGTCTTGGCCAGCAAACAACGTTTCACCAGGAGCAACATCGGAATCAGCACCATTGGTGTCCTTCTCGATATCGATCGCCGGAGCTGCTGGCATGTAGTTCGACGGATCCTCATCATCGACCGACTGCGCTTCACCCGTCACCGGATCGACGTAACCGACGTAGTCCGCAGCATTGGTCGGCCACGAAGCAGGATCAGCCGGATCACACACGCACGCCTCGGTCGGAATGGCAAGGTCGCCGGCGACCGAAGAGTTGTTCGAGTACTGCACGTCGCCAGCAACACCGGTGGACTCACAGGTCACCGAAGCGCCGGGGACCAGCAGCGGGATCACGTTGGTGCTATCGAGCACGCCATCGCCATCGACATCACAGTCGACGGTGATCGGAACGCCATCGCTACCGACATCGGTAACGGTTGCGTCGATGAGCGCACCGGTTCCGGTGTTGGCTACCTCATAGGTCCAGGTGACTGCCTGGCCGGGTACAAGGGCGCCACCGGGAAGACCATCGGACTGGAGTCCGTTGGTGTCCTTCTCGATATCGATTGCCGGGACCGGATCGATACCCGTGTAGTGCGACGGGTCGTCGGCCACAGCATCGGCATGATTCTCGCCGGTCACTGGGTCGACGATCGGCGCGTACGCTCCGGCATCGGTCGGCCAGGTCGACGGATCAGCCGGGTCGACGGCTGGGTCCGAGAAGTCGGGCAGCACAGGTGTGCCGGCGACGTCAGCAACGTTGCTGTAGGGGCCGACGATCGCGGTGCCGGAAGCCTCACAGGTCACCTGATCGGTGGGATTGAGCAGCGGAATCACGTTGGTGCCGTCGAGCACGCCGTCGCCATCGACGTCGCAGTCGACAACCACAGCGGGGTCAGAATCGGAAACGGTGGCACCAGCAAGCGGCATCTCGCCGTCGTTGGTCACCACGTAGGTCCACGTGACCGGGTCACCGGCCACGATGGCGGCACCATCGGGGGTGTCGGAGTCGAGACCGTTGGTGGACTTCTCGATATCGATCGAGGGCTCACAGAAGCCGGCCATCACCGAGACGTCGTTCGAGCGGATCGACAGACGAAGATCGGTGGTACGAGCGCCGAAGTTGTTGGTCCAGATATCGCCACAGGCCGCACCGACCGTGGTGAGCTGAATCTCAAGAATCTCGGTTGCGCCCTTCGCGAGCGTTCCGATATCGAAGTGAATCGCCGTGACGGCATCAGCAGATGCCGGACAGGGGTTGGTGCCAGCAGCTGGAGCCAAGCCCGCAGCAACGGCGGTTCCGCCGACAGGAGCGTCACACCATGTCGTTGCACTGTCGGCGACGGCCGGGTCGCGACTAATCGTGGTCGGATCGTCCGCCGAGTACAGAATCGTTGAACCTGCGGGTGCAACCGCACCAACGAAATCGAGCGAGCCACTAAAGGCAGACGGTGGAGTACGTCCATCGCCAGTCAAGGCAACACCGCTGAACGGGTGCGGCGCCGAGGGAGGCTCAGTTGCATCGGCGAGATGAGGCAGAACGTCGATGACCCGATAGTTCTCGAGGTCGACGTTTCCTTCGTTTTCCACATCGAGGGTGAATACCATCCCCCCGTCAACGGCAACCACGGTGCAGTCGCCGGTGTCGAGGGCATCGCCGGGGGCCTCGAAGCAGGTGGTGATGTGTTCGTCCACCGCCTTCTCGATGCCCGATTCTTCGAACGGACCGCCGGTGAAGGTCGACGCCTGCGAACTTGCCGGCGTCTTTGGCTCTCCGGTGTTCGAGTCGTTACCGCTGATCGTTGCGGTGTTGGTGAGCGTGGCGTTTGCGCCTGCATCCTGGATCAGCACCTCGAAAGAGAACTTGCCTTCACCCAGAGAACCCCATCCGCCGGCCTGGCTGCCGTAGGTACACGTGATGGTCTGCCCTGCGACCGAGCACGAACCCTGCGAGGGCTGCGCGGTGAAGTCCACAAAGGACATCGTTGCCGGAAGGGTGTCGGTGACAGTGACGTCGGCGACGGTATCGAGCGACGATCCGACTACCTTCGGGTTGATTTCGAACTCGACGGTTCCGCCATTGACCGTAATGTCGGCCGGCCCGGCGGTGTTGCTCTTAGAGATCGCGAGCGCAGGCTCGACGATGTAGATTGCATCGGCATGAACAGCGATGGGTCGACCGTCGGCGTTCCGGACCGCCTCGACCACCGAAGAGTCGAAGTCGTTCTTGAAGTCGGTCAGGTCCGTTGAGGATGCGCCATCATCGGTGAAGTCAAGGTTGCACCAGCCGAGTGGGATTCCTGGCGTGTAGGCGGTGGTGTCGTAGTTGTCGTCATCGTTGATGTCGCGTTCGCCAAAGTCGAACGACCCGTTACCGTTGGTGTCTGGATCATCACCGTCTCGGTTGAGAAAGAGGCGCCAGTTCGTGCAACGATCCGTCGGGGGCTGGCCGGTACCGTCCCAGACGCCGCTGCCTCGGGCGCTGTAGACAAAAAGCTCCTGATCGGCTGCTTGCAGAATGGGGTCGTCTTTCACCCGGACCTGGAAGTTGAGCTCCATTCGAGCGCCATAGCTGACCAGACCAACCGGGTCGGGGAATGACCACGGCACAACGCCTGAGGTCCGAACTCGGAAATGGCTGATGTCGCCATAGATCGCGGTGCCATCAGGAGCCGTACCGGTCTCGAAGACCGAAAGGTCGCCGGTCTTTGCATCGACCCAACCTCTCGCATCGGCGCTGCCACCGTTGCAGCTGAGCGCATTGGGGCCAACGGCGTTGCCGGGTGCGCCGGCTGCCGCCACCTCAATGACGTAGTCGATCTGCTCGCCGAGATCGGTGCGGATGCCAGCCATGTTGTTGGCGAGTGGGTACCACAGGGTGCTTCCGGTCGGCCCTATAAGCACCTGAGCGATGGGCGAGGCCGGCGAGGCCGAGTAGCCGCCAGCATCTCCCCTGGAGTTTATATACGTCGAACCCGACACATTTGACCCGGTGTAGGGCCCAAGAATCCCAACGGGAAAGCTGGTGGGCATCCCGATGACTTCCTGATGGGTGGTATCCACCCCTACGCACAGATGCACCGGGTTCTCAAAGGGATTCGACGGTACACGAGAAGTAATGGTCTGGAGCCCTGCGTGGACGGTCAGGACATTGCCCCGAGGGGTCTGGCCATCGCCGTCCCAGCGCTGCGCGAAGAAGTCGCCGGCGACACCGTCGGGACCATCCTGTCCGTTCGTAATGCCGCGGCCGGTGCCGCCATAGATGGTTGCTCGCCGGTCATAGGAGCGGTAGAGGCGACCGAGGAAGTCTTCATTTTCGATCTCCGCGTATGGCCCGTTCTGGTAGCGAACCCAGTGGCGGAACGACTGGCCGGGCTCTGATGGCGGTGAGGTCGGGAACTCGTATGGCGAGTTGTTGGACACACCAGCCCGCCCGTTGGCTGGTTCGGAGAACTCAGGAAGCGAACTATTCGTTCCATGAACAAGAATCGGATCAACGTCGGTGCTTCCAAAGGGAACTGGCGATGCGGTTCCGGTGATGGCATTCACGATGATGCGCGGAATTGGGCGTTTGGTGATGAGCTCGGTTTCCGGTGCCCAAAAGGCGATCTGCCCCGACGCCAGCACATCGCTGTTGGGCGCCAAGTTTGCGTTCCGGGGCGCAATGTTGGTGGTGTCTTGCCCCGTGATCGAGATCTCGACCGTGGGATAGCCGGTACCGGCGGTGGCGGAGACATCGGTACATGTCCAGGTGCCGACGTTGGTCTGGTTCGCCGGCGTCGTCGAGGCCACGCCCGAAGTGACACCGTACGGGTAGCCGTCGGAGCCGTCATACCCGCCGCAGGGAACACGATTCGAGCCGGTGGCAGCAAGCATTTGGCCTGGGGTAGCAAGGATGGTGCCGGGCACGGAATCAAAGAAGTGGTCCCACAGGTTGATCGCGAGGGCATCGTTCATTGGCTCTGATCCCTTGAGTCCGCCCACTGGCACGAGGCGAAGGTTCCACAAGAACAACCGTCCGGGCAC
>CALJDK010000065.1 GCA_938023735.1 uncultured Acidimicrobiales bacterium | reverse complement strand
GATACGCAGATCGATCAGCTCACACACGCACGCCGCGAGTTGTCGCTTCTTGCCAAACGTGCCGAAGCGTTGGATCCGGCGTCGTGCACTGATCCGAACCGGTGTCAGGTGATCGCCGACGAACGTCAGATCACCTGATCTCAAATAGTACTTGACCTTCCAGTCGGATGGAAGGAATAGAATTGATGGTATGGCAGTTGACAGCTCCGCAGTTGGCGGGATCGCGGGTGGCAAGATCGGGGTTGGCAGGACTGGTGTTGGCAGGACTGTGCGTACTGATCTGAACGTCGATGGCATGACCTGTGCGGCGTGCGCGAATCGAATTCAACGCCGGCTGGGCAAAATTGACGGTGTCGAGGCGGCGCAGGTGAACTTCGCCACTGGCCGGGCGACCGTCACCCACGAAACGTCGGTCGCTGAGGGCGCGCTCGCCAGCGAGATCGAAGCGTTGGGCTATGGCGTGATCGGCGAGGGTGATGACGTCGAAGCCGAGCAGACTCGTGAGGCAGATCTTCGGCGCCGGCTGATTGTCGGCGTGGTGTTGGCGGTTCCGGCGATGGTGCTCTCGATGGTTCCGAGCTTGCAGTTCGACGGCTGGGAGTGGGTCGTGGCTGCGTTGGCGACACCGGTGATTCTGTGGTCGGGGTGGCCTTTCCATCGGGCGGCTTGGATGAACTTGCGGCACGGTTCGACCACGATGGACACGTTGGTGTCGATGGGCTCGCTTTCTGCCTTGCTGTGGTCAACCGCTGTGCTCTTTGGCGATCTCGGCGGCGGTCATATCTATTTCGAGACCGGCGCGGTGATCGTTGCTCTGATTTTGTTGGGGAAGTGGTTCGAGCTGCGGGCCAAGCGTCGTTCTGGCGATGCGATTCGTTCGTTGGCCGATCTCGGAGCCAAGACTGCTGAGTTGGAAGACGGTCGGCAGATCGCGCTTGATGATCTTTCAGTGGGCATGCGATTTGTGGTGCGGCCTGGTGAGAAGATCGCCACCGACGGCGTTGTGGTCGAAGGTCGTTCGGCGGTGGACGCGTCGATGGTTACCGGCGAGCCGGTGCCGGTAGAGGTCAGCGCAGGTGACGAGGTGATCGGGGCGACGATCAACGCGAATGGTTCGATTGTGGTCGAGGCGACCCGGGTCGGTTCCGATACTGCTCTAGCGCAGATCATCCGGCTGGTCGATCAAGCGCAGGGCAGTCGCGCTGAGGTGCAGCGTCTGGCCGATCGGGTGTCGGCAGTGTTCGTGCCGGTAGCAATTGCGATCGCAGTGCTCACGCTGATCGGCTGGTTGGTGTTCAACGGCGACACCGACGCTGCGTTTACCGCAGCGGTGGCGGTGTTGATTATCGCCTGCCCGTGTGCCCTCGGGTTGGCTACGCCGCTCGGCATCATGGTCGGCACTGGTCGTGGTGCGCAGTTGGGGGTAATCATCAAGGGTGGTGAGGTGCTCGAGGACACTCGGGCGATCGATGCGATTGTGGTCGATAAGACTGGCACCCTCACCGAGGCTGCCATGACTGTCACCGACGTGCAGGCCCCGGGCATGGAACCGGGCGAACGTAGCCGAGTCATCGCACTGGCGGCCTCGGCTGAGGCGAAATCCGAGCATCCGATCGCCGCAGCGATCGCCAACCACGTCGACACTCTGCTCGATGTCGAATCTTTCGAGAACCGACCGGGGTCGGGTGTTGTTGCGAACGTCGACGGCGTCGAAGTACTCGTTGGCCGGCGAAGCCTGTTCGACGAGCTGCCAGTCGAGGTCGAAAGGACTGCTGTTGAAGCCGAAGCGACCGGAGCGACCGCGGTGTTCGCCGGGCGTGACGGTGTCGCAGAGTTGGTGTTTATCGTCGCCGACCGCATCAAGGAAACTTCGGCCGAGGCAGTTTCGGCGTTCCACGATCAGGGTCTGTCGGTCACGATGCTGACCGGCGACAACGCCCGGACCGCCGAATCGGTTGCGGCGGCGGTTGGGATCGGAAACTCTGCAGGCGACGACGTGATCGCCGAGGTCTACCCGGATGACAAGGCCGCGGTCATCAGTCGACTTCAGGACGCCGGCCACCGGGTGGCCATGGTCGGTGACGGCATTAATGACGCCCCAGCGTTGGCGCAGGCCGATCTTGGGATTGCCGTTGGAACGGGCACCGACGTGGCGATCGAGGCGTCGGACCTCACCATTGTCTCGGGAGACCTACGAGCTGTTGCCGATGCAATCGCGCTATCACGTCGGACGTTGACGGTAATCAAGGGCAACCTGTTCTGGGCATTCGCTTACAACACTGCCGCCATCCCACTCGCTGCATTCGGTGTCCTCAACCCCATGATTGCTGCCGGTGCGATGGGTCTGTCGTCGTTGTTCGTTGTTTCCAATTCTCTGCGGTTACGCCGCTTCGCTGGCTACCGTGCCACCCGCTGAAAGGACCTATCCGATGACCACCCCCTACTCTGTGCCCGACATCAGCTGTCAGCACTGCATCGATGCCATCACCGCCGAGGTCACCAAGGTCGAAGGTGTCACCAACGTGAATGTCGATCTCGACGCGAAGACCGTTGCTGTCGTCGGTGGCGACGACGCTGCGATCGTCGCGGCGATCGACGAAGCTGGCTTCGACGTCGCCTAGGTCTCCAGTGGTCAGCGTTCGAAGCCGAGTTTCATGTCGAAGATGCTGCGATAAGGAATGCGGTGATGACAGCGACGGCTATGAGGGCGGCTGCTTCGAGGGTCACGACGGTTCGGAAGCGGTCGATCGTTGCCCGATCGTCGGGGGTCTGGTCGAGGGCCGGAACGATGATGCGGTGGTTGTAGGCGCCTCCGGCAGCAGCGACCGCTACCACCCCGACCTTCGCGATGAGGAGCCGACCCCACGGGGTCGCCCAGAGGTCGGAAACCGAATCGAGCACGATGACCGATAGTGCGGTTCCGGCCAGCCCCGCACCGATGAGCGCCGCAGTAGCGATCACAGAGAATCGCATTGCGAGTTGAAGCGCTTGGGTCGGTTGGTTGGTGCGTCGTCGACGCTGGATGGTGAGTGCGAGCATGGCGACGCCTCCTGCCCAGATCGTTGCTGCCGTCACGTGCGCAAGGTTCACAACGGCGTGCAGCCAGCGCGGCCCCTCCGACGCGGTGTGGCCATCGAACATGAACGACACCGCAACCAGGGCAACGCCGAGCAGGCCGCCGAGTGCGATCCGGTAGCCAACAGCCATCGCCTTAGCGGTGTTCATGTTGGTTTTCGATGCGGCTAGGAAACCGCCGGTCGCTCG
>CALJDK010000064.1 GCA_938023735.1 uncultured Acidimicrobiales bacterium | reverse complement strand
CCCTTTTTGGTGATGTGCACGATGATCGACCGCCGATCAACCTTGTCGTGCTCGCGGCTAACGAGATCGCGTTCCTCAAGCCAATCGATCGTGTACGTCATCGTCGGTGGGTGGATGAGCGTGGCCCGCTTTAGCTCTACGACCGACATCTGCCCGGGTTCTTGGTCGAGCAGCGCGAGGACCTCGAAACGGGGCATCGTCAACCCGAAGTCGTTCAAGACCGACCCAGCTGAACTGGCAATGTGTTTGTAGATCTGACTCACTGCGCCGACCGCAACCATGTAAGGCAGCTCGGGAGCACTCTGAAAATGGGCAGCGACATTCGCCAACCGCTCAGCGTCACCCCGCGATTCGTCTGACAAGTCAGTTCCTCGAGCTTTCGATTGATCGGTCGGCCGACGCCATCATGTCTAAAACGGCCGCACCGAGTGCTTTGAAGTCACCCAGCGTAGCCGAACTCGCAGGGCTGGCCGTGAACCGTGCCTGCGGGGCCTGGGTCGGATCGATGCGCAACTCAGCGCTGTTCTTCGCGCGAGATCGTGAACCCGAGCGCCGTAAAGTCCCACATCGCGTCGGTTACTCCTTCGTCGCGAAGCACGTGTTTCATCACTCGGCCGAGGGCGTTTGCGGGGAGTTCCTCGCGAACGTGCACGTAGCGGGGAATCGCGTAGTAGGGCAGGTTCTCCTTGAAGAACGCGAAGAGCGTTTCCGGTTCGAGTTCAGCCCCTTCGCCAGCCACAAGGACGGCCTTCACGTCGTCCTCGGTCATGTCGGAAGGCACCGCGCACACCGCGACGGCCTCGACACCTTCGGCGGCCATGATTGCCGCCTCCAGCTCGACCGACGAAATGTTCTCACCGCGTCGCCGCAGCGCGTCTTTCTTTCGATCGACAAAGAGGAACTGTCCGGCCTCGTTTTGTTTCGCAAGGTCGCCAGTGTGATGCCAGAGGTTCCGAGAAGCTTGCACCGTCGCTTCTGGCTTGCCCCAGTACCCCGAGAACATCACGTAGGGGCGTTTGGGGCGAACGACGATTTCGCCGGGTTCGCCGACGGGCACGTCGTTGTCGTCGTCGTCGACCAACCGAACCTCGAAGCTGGGTGAGGGGGTGCCGATGGTTGCTCGCTGTCGACCCGAGGTCAGCTCGGACATCGTGACGGGGAAACACTCGGTCTGTCCGTAGGACTCGGCGACCACGGCGGTATCGAAGCGCTCCTCAAACGCGATCTGGTCGGCGGGTGCCATGGGAATCCAGATTGCAAGGCGGAAGTCATTGTTCTTGTCGTCGTCGCGTTCGGGTGTCGCCATGATGGCCGAGCCCATGAAACCAACGCCGGCCAACACCGTGGCTCCTGCGTCGCGGGCTTCGTCGATGTAGCTCGATGCGGAGAACTGTTCGGTAAAGACCACCGAGCCGCGCGGAACCAACAGCGACACCATGAGTGCGATGACCTGGCCGCTGGTGTGAAACAACGGCCACGAGGTAAAGGTTCTGTCGCCGGGAGTTACCCAACCGCGTTCGATCTGCCCCGATGGACCGGCGACGAAGTAGCCGTGCGACAACATGCAGCCCTTCGGCATGCCGGTTGTGCCCGAGGTGTAGATGATCGCCATGATGTCCGATGTTGCGATCTCGACCTCGGGAGGGGTTACCTTTTCGGCGACCAGCGAGTGGTAGTCGAGCACGGTCACCCCTTCGGGCGGATCTTCCGACTCGTCGACACAGAGGACATGTTCGATGCTGGTTTCGCCTAGAAGCGGAGCCGCAGATCCGAGCCCTGCGGTATCGCAGATCAGCACGCTGGCCTGGCAGTCGGCGAGCTGGTACTTCAAGAAGTCGCCTTTGAGCCACGCATTGAGCGGCACTTCGATTGCGCCCAGTCGAGCACAGCCAAACACCAGGTCGATGATTTCGAACCGGTTGGGAAGCAAGATCGCAACCCGGTCGCCTTTGACGACACCGAGTTTTGAGAGAGCGCCCGCGACATCGTTGGCTTTGGCATCGAGTTCTTTAGTCGTCGCCCACTCGCCGCCGAGTCGGACAAACGGTTCGTCTCCGTCGGCTTCAACTCGGCGTCGAAGTGCGTCTGAGACATTTGCTGGTAGATCGTTCATAGCTCTTTCTCCGTTTTCGTTCGCTCAAATTCTCGGGTTGTTCATGGCTGCAAGAGCCGCTTCAGGGGTGCTGCGCACCGGCTCGGCGCTAGGTGCCGGCGCCGATCTCGACCGGTTGCTCGGCCGGTCCGTCGCCCTCGGGGTAGAACCGACGGAACCATTTGCGCAGTTCGTAGAAGTTGCGTTCTTCGGGAAACACGAAAAGTGGTTTGTCGACGTATCGCTGGTTCTCCCAGATGGCGAAATCGCGCCGAACCTGTTTGACCTGCTCGCGCATCAAGACGACGGCAGCGTCGCTGAATCCCTCTCCTCCCGACGGGTCACGGGAAATTGCGATCCACGTGCGAGCGATCGACTTGACGTGGTCTATCGGTGTGGTGGCGACCATCTGAGCAACGGTCATGCCGGCTACCTCGAGCCGAGCAACACCGAGGCCAAGCCCCCAATGTTCGCCCTCGACGGTGCCCCACATCTCACCGTCGGGCGTGAGCCAGGTTTCTTCTTTGCCGCCACCGAAGTGAATCCGGAAAAGCACTCGAAGGTACTCGCCGTCCAACTCCATCTCGCCCGACTCGGCCGGCCGGTCCGAGCCGTGGACCTGCGCGAAGTGCATTGGGTCGGCAACGTTTTCGATCGGGAGCTGTGGGTTGACACGTAGCTCGCCGTAGTTAATCGCTGCGTCGGGATGCTCGGTTGGTTGCGAGAAGTTCTCGGGGTCGGAGAATTCGGGGACGCCGGGGTATTCCCAGTCGGGATCTCGGCCCTCGCTGTCGTGCCACACCAGAATGACGTGGTCGCGTTCGCGCACATGCCAAGTTCGCAAGCGGGCGGTGATGTTGGGCTCGTCTTTAAACGGGATCTCGACGTTGCGTCCTTCTCCGTCCCAGCGCCATCCGTGCCAGGCGCATTTGATGGTCTCTCCGACCACGCATCCGCCGTGCGCAAAGTGTGCGCCGAGGTGCGGACAATACGCATCGACGACCCGCACCTCGCCCTCTTCAGAGCGGTACATGACGAGGTCTTCGCCGCAGAACTCAAGCGACTTCACCTCTCCGGGAGCAAGATCCCAGGAGAACCCGACGACAAACCAACTCGTCGGGAAGTTGCGGTATGGCCAATCCTTCATCGGCTTCACGCCAAGTACCCCCAAAAGTGTTTTGATTTAGTATAGTTCTATACTGTCTTATGCATAAGGGAAAGTCCGGCGAGCTCAATTTTGGGCGGTTGCTCCGTTCGGTCAGTCGTTTCGGCGACCTCGAAGCCGTCGTCGATCTCGAGCGCGAGTATCGATCGACCTACCGAGAACACCTCGACCGAGTCGCGCAAATGGCAGCTGCGCTCTCCTCGCTCGGTCTTACCCCCGCCGACAATCTGGCGGTGCTCTCCGACGCGAGCCACACCTATGTCGAGCTCTGGCGGGCCTGCTGTGCCGGGGCGGCCATCATCAACCCCATCAACACCCGCCTTGCTGAGCCCGAGATCGTCGACATCCTCACCGACGCCGAGTCGACGGCAATCGTTATCGACCCCGCCTACGCTGCGACGATCGACCGGTTGCGCGGACAGCTTCCCAGGCTCCATACCGTGGTTCTCGACGACACCGCCGGGTCGGCAAACTCCGACGTGCCCCATGACGCCAAGCTGTCGGAGCTGCTGGCGGCCCAGGCTGGCGCCAAACTTCCGGCCGAGCCTTCACCCGACGCACCTGCAGTCCTAATGTACACCGGTGGCACCACGGGCCGATCAAAAGGTGTCGTGCTGAGCCAACGGGCCATCACGTTGAGCTGCTATCGAATGCAGCCGATCGTCGACCTGGGCGAGCGCCAGAGCTATCTGTCGTTCATGCCGATGTTCCATGTTGGAGCATCATCGTCGTGGTCGTTTTACCTCCCCGCAGGCGGACGGACCGTCGTGCTGCCCACGTTCGAACCCGGCCGGGTTAACCGGGTCATCGAGTCCGAACAGATCACCGCCATCGGCGCGGTGCCCACGATGTTGACGATGATGCTCGACCACCAGGATTTTCGTCTGGCGATGCTGCAATCTCTGCAACTGATCGTCTACGGGGCCGCACCGATGCCGCCGGAGTTGCTCGCCCGACTTCAGGAGGCCGCACCCAACGCTGGCCTGCATCAGGCATACGGCATGACCGAGATCTGCGGTGTGGCCACTGCACTGACCCAAGCCGACCATCGTCGCGGCGGCACGCAACTGCAATCGGTTGGACGACCAGCGCTTGGCGTAGCCCTCGAACTCCGCGACCCGACCACGGCAGAACCGACCGCTGCGGGAGAGGTCGGCGAGATCTGGCTATCGTCTGATTCGCTTCTGACCGAGTACTGGAAACGTCCGACCCAAACCGCCGATTCGCTCATTGATGGCTGGTACCGGACCGGCGATGCCGCCCGACTCGACGATGCCGGCTACGTGTACCTTGCCGACCGGGTGAAGGACATGGTGGTCAGCGGTGGCGAAAACGTGTATTCGCTCGAGGTGGAGAACGCCATCGCGTCCCACGACCAAGTCATCGCAGCTGCGGTGATCGGTCTCGAAGACCCGCAATGGGGTGAGCGGGTGCACGCCATCGTGCAATGCGACCCGTCGGCGGTGAGTGCCGCCGAACTCGACGCCCACGTTCGGACCCTTATCGCTGGTTACAAGACACCCAAAAGCTGGACCCTGCAATCTGAGGAACTTCCTCGATCAGCGGTAGGGAAGGTCCTCAAACGGGTGCTTCGTGAGCAACACCGTCCAAGCGTCGCTACCTGATAGATATACCGGGATAACCCTCGTCGGCAATCGTGGCCAACCGGGCGTGGTAGCGGGGCGCTCCGCCGTTGTACACGCCGTAGCGAATCACGCCCTCCTCGCGTCCTTCGACGTTCGAGTTGTACCCGGTGATCCATCCCTTCCCTCGACCGATCAGGAACCGGGAGTACATCTCGGTCACGTGTGCGGTCCACTGCGCCTCGACATCGGCATCGGCTTCAACCCTGCTGGCGCCCCCGTCGAGAACGTGCTGCACCAGCGTCGACAACCAATTGACCGCCTGTTCGATGCTCCTCGGGAAGTTGCTCGACGCCGACGCTCCTTGCGGGCCGGCAATCATGAACATGTTCGGAAAACCGTGCACAAAAAGACCGAGATAGGTCACCGGGCCGCTCGCCCATTTATCTCGCAGCGACACCCCGTCGACTCCACGAATATCGATACGGTCATAGGCGCCGGTGATGGCATCGAATCCCGTGGCGTACACGATGAGGTCAAGGTCGTAGTCCTGGGCCGTCGTGCGAACCCCGGCAGGTGTAATGCGCTCGATCGGCGTCTCGGAAATGTCGACAAGTTCGACGTTTGGCCGGTTGTACGCCTCGAAATAGTTGGTTTCGAGCGGAACACGCTGCATCCCGAATCCGTGGTCGACGGGGATGAGTTTTGCGGCGACCGCCGGATCGTCGACCCGCTGGCGAATTCGCTCGGCGATGTACTCGGAGAACTCGGCGTTTGCTTCTTCCTCGGTGAAAATCTCGGCGAAGTTCCGAAGCCAGATACCAAAACCTGGCTGATCGTAGAGATCGTCCCACAGTGCCTTGCGTTCCTCGGGTGAAACCTTCCAGAAGCCGCGTCGATCCGGTTCGTGTTCGAACCCGCCCGGAGTTCGCGCGCAAGTCTCGTAGATCTCGGTGTAGCGCGACCGGATATCGTTCATCTCCGCTTCGGAGATCGGCGCGTTGTTGAGCGGTGCGCTCCAGTTGGGGCGGCGCTGAAACACCGTCAGATGTCCAACTTCGGCGGCGATGTCGGCGATCACCTGAATGCCCGTGGCGCCGGTTCCGATGACCCCAACGCGTTTGTCGGACAGATCGACCGGATCGGTCGGCCAGTGGTAGGTATGCCACGAGTCCCCTTCGAAGGTTTCGGTGCCTTCGTAGCGGGGTGGTGTGGGCATCGACAACAGCCCGAGTCCGCACACCACGAAGCGGGTCGTCAATGCAGTGCCGTCGGTAAGGGTGATGGTCCAGAACGAGCCGTCTTCATCAAACACCATCGATGCGACGCGCGAGTTGAACCGCATGTGTTGACGGAGATCGAACTTGTCGGCGACAAAATTGAGATAGCGGAGGTTTTCGGGCTGGCCCGAGAATCGTTCGCTCCAACTCCACTCGTCGAGCAGTTCACGGGAGAACGAGTACCCGTAGGTATAGCTTTCAGAGTCGAACCGGGCCCCGGGATAGCGGTTGCGAAACCAGGTCCCTCCGAGATCCTCGTCGGCTTCGATGAGCAACGCGTGCATGCCGAGGTCGGTGAGTCGTTTAATCTGGTAGATCCCGCCGACGCCTGCGCCGATGACAATTCCGTCAAATTCGGGGCCGTCAAATTCGGGTTCGAGGTCCATACTCTTATGCTAGCAAACGCTAGAAACAACCTCTAGCTAAACCTCTTCGGCGGACAGAATCGCCTCAATTGCAGCGCTAAGGTTGACCACTGATAGCGATCTATCGCTCGATAGGATTCGGTTTCAGCCGAGGTATGCGGCTTCGAGGGCCGAGCGATCACTCGCCAGGTCGTCCGACAACCCCTCGAGGACGACCTCGCCGTGGGCCATGACCATCGCTCGATCCGACACCTGAAGACCCAACGCCACGTGCTGCTCGACCACGACCACCGCAGCGCCGTGCTCGGTAGCGGCCGCTTTGACAACGGGCAGCAACGACTCGACGATGATTGGCGCAAGACCCATGCTCATCTCATCGAGAAGCAACACCGCTGGATCCTGTGCCAGTGCGCGCGCCACGGCCAGCATCTGTTGCTCGCCACCTGAGAGCACGCCCGCCATCAGCTCCCACCGCTTCTCCAGCGCCGGAAAGACCTCGAGGAGGTCTTCGGGCTTGCGGCTCCCGCCTTCACAACCAAGTTGGAGATGTTGCTCGACGGTAAGTGATCCAAAAAGCGCCCGATTATCGGGCACCAACACAATCCCCGCCTGGTTTGCCGCCACCGGGTTGCCGGGGGCGATCGACTCACCATCGACGGCGACCTCGCCATCGTGGGTGAGGAGTCCGGCGAGCGCGAGCAGTGTGGTGGTTTTGCCCGCACCGTTTGGTCCGAGCAGGGCAACAACCTCACCGGGCTCCAGAGAAACCGAGAAGTCCCGGACGGCCCGGATCCGCCCGTACCCGGCCGACAGCTTGGAGGCTTTGATACGCGCACTCATGCCGAACTCAGCGATCCGCCAAGGTAGGCCTCGGTCACCGCCGGGTCGGTGCGAACCTCGTCGGCGGGCCCGTACGCGATCACCTCGCCAAAGTCCAAAACGACCACCTCGTCGCACACCCCCATAATCAGTCCCATGTCGTGGTCGATCAACAAGATCGCAACGCCGTTGTCACGGATGAAGCGCAGACGCTCGCCCAGCGCTTCGCTCTCGTTGGAATCGAGCCCACCCGCCGGTTCGTCGAGCAAAAGTACCGCCGGCTTGCTTGCGAGAGCCCGGCCAAGTGCTACGAGCTGTCGTTGTCCCTGCGAGAGATCGGCAACGAATCGATCAACCAGGTGTTCGAGCCCGGCAAGGCGGATCGCTTCATCGGTATCAGCGGGATCATCGCTCAGGCGTCCGATCTCGACGTTTTCACGCACGGTCAGCTCATCGCAGAGCTGGGAGGACTGAAACGTTCGGGCTACGCCGCGTCGAATTCGCTGGTGGGGCTGGAGTCCATCGATCGATGCACCGAACGCGTCGACCGAACCCGAGTAGTCAGCGAAGCCGGTAACCGCATCCAGCAACGTGGATTTCCCGGCGCCGTTCGGCCCAATAAGACCCATGATGGACCCCGGGTTGAGGTCGAGGGAGACGTCGCTGTTCGCGTACACGTTTCCGTACCGGACCGTCAGTTTGTCGAGCGACAGCAGTGGAGAGCCGCCACTCATCGTGGGCCGACCGATGGGAGCATCGTGAACCGTGTCGATGGCCGGCTCGTCGGTGGCCAGTGCATCCTGCTCGCGGCGACCCCGGCGGCGGCGAGCCTCATGGATTGGGCCGACCAACCCGTTGGGATAGGTGATGATGGTGAGTACAAGCAGTGCGCCGGTGATTGCGTTGTACCAATTGCCGAGCCCGATGAACTCATCGGTGGCTTTGAAGACGATGCCGTTGATCGCCAAGAAGCCAGCGAGTACGCCACCGCTAATCGAGGTGATACCCGACAGGTACACCGTTGCAAAAAGGCCAAGCCCCAGCAGGGTGGGAAACAAGTCGAAGCTGGCAAGACCCTGCCGGTACGTGATGAGGGAGCCACCGAGACCAGCGACGAAGGATCCGAGCGCGAACACGGTGAGTTTTGTGCGGACGACATCGATGCCGGCTGCCGCCGCGGCTCGTTCATTGACGCGCACGGCCATAAGCGTTGACCCGAACCGTGAGCGTCGGATGAGGGCAACGCCGACAGCCACGGCGATGAGCACGACCAGACACAGAAACGCAAACGCTTCGCTCGGGAAGTCCAGACCAACACCAACACTTAGATCGAGGCCGAAAAGACTCGGATCCTGCACCCTTGCGCCACCGCTTCCGCCGTTGAAGTCGTTGTTGCGAAACCAAACCGCTTCGATCGCAACCGCCAGCGCCAAGGTCACGACGCCGAGCGAGAGCCCTCGCACGCGCAGCGCCGGGAGTCCTATGATGACGCCGATGATGGCCGAGCCGCAGGCCGCGAGGAGCGGTGCGATGGGAAACGGAATCCCGAACCCGTCGCTCAACGTGCTCAAAAAGAAGCCTGCCGTTCCTGCCAGGGTGAGTTGCGCGAGTGATATCTGGCCGCCGTATCCGGTGACCAGCACCATGCTCAGCGCGATGATGGCCGTGGCCATCGAGGTGATGAGCGCAAGCCGCCACGGCGACGACAGCAACATGATGGCCGTCGTTCCCGAGACCAGCCCTACCAACGCCGGAAGCCAAATGCGGTCGGGGCGTGGGGCGGCGCTGAGCGATTCGCGTAGCTCGACACCACGTGAGGTGAGTGGCTGCGACCGAACCAGCAGGACGATCAAGATCAGCAGGAGCGGAAGAACTTCGGGCAGGCCACTACTCGGAACGATCCACTTGGGAAGCCAGTTGTAGCGAATCTGGAGAAATGTGACTTCCGATTGCAGCATGCCCAACACGATGCCGCCCACCGCCGTCGGTGCAATCGCTCGAAACTGCCCGACCAGCGCAGCAGCCAACGCAGGAATAACAAACAGGGTGTAGGACACCGGTACGAGCGGTGCGATCGGTGCAATCAATACCCCAGCAAGGCCCACGACGGCGCCGGTGATCGCCCAGTTCGCGGCTGCGATCCGGTCGGGTGAGAGGCCGCTAACAAACGCTCCGAGCTCGCTGGTAGCGGCGGCCCGGGTTCGAAGACCGAACTTGGTAAAGCGGAACAGCGCCGCCAGCGAGAAGCCCAGCACCACGACCGCACCCGCAAACCAGACTCGATCGAGTTGGATCGGCGCACCGTTCACTTGGGCGATGTCTCGGGGAAAAATCGCGCCGACGTTTACCGGACGGGTTCCGACTCGTTGGGCCATAACCGCCTGAAGCAGCACCATCAGGCCAATCGAGGCAACAGCGGACGCCACCGGGGGTGCATGGCGGAGCGGGCGGAAAACCAGGCCGTAGATCACCAAACTCAGCAGAACCGAGATGAGAACCGCGAGCACCAGTGAAAGCGCAAGGCCCAGGTCGTCGCCAAGGTCGAGAAAGTTCGGCGTGCCGGGAATCGGGCTAAAGAGCTGCCCCTCGCGCAGAAACGCATACATGTAGGCCGCAAACAGAGCCTGCGCGCCCACCGCAAAGTTGAGAACCCCCGAGCTTCGGAAGGTGACGACCAACCCGAGGCCGAGCGCGGCATACACCGCCCCATTGCCTAAGCCCAGCAGTAAAAACTGTACGTGTTGCAAACTCCCCCTCTTTCCCCTTTAAGCGCTGGCGCCATCATCGATGGCACCCCTTATCCCAGCTTCCTACCCTGCTCCTTAACCCTGCTCCTTACCCCTGCTCGGCGAGCACTTGCACCGCTGCGATGACCGACGTTTCGGTGGGGATCGACTGTAGTTCGGCGGCGAATGGGACCGGCGTGTACGACGCCCCGAGGCGAGCCACCGGTGCTGCAAGCTCTCCCCACAGTGCGTCGGTGAGTTGTATGGCGATCTCGGCGCCCGGACCACAAAACTGGGTGGAGCCGTGCACAACGATTGCCCGCTTGGTCTTCTGAACGGACCGAAGACAGGTCGAGATATCGAGCGGAACGAGAGATCGAAGGTCGATCACCTCGACATCGATATCGCCGGCGAGCGCTTCGGCTGCGGCTAGCGACGTATGAACCTCGGCCCCGTAGGTGATGAGCGTTACATCGCTCCCCTCGCGGACCACTGCGGCCTCGCCGATTGGTATGCGGTAGTCGCCGGTGGGGACCATGCCGGTCACCGAGTACGACATGGACATATTTTCGATGAACACCACCGGGTCGTCATCGAAGATCGCCGAAAGCAGCAGCCCCTTCACGTCGTAGGGGTTCGAGGGCATCACCACCTTCAGACCTGGCGTGTGCATGAACCAGCCCTCGAGCGCCTGGGAGTGCTGTGCCCCAAAATTTGAGCTTCCAATCATCGCTCGCACAACGATCGGCGTCGATGAGTGACCACCGGACATGTACCGGGTCTTGGCAGCGTGGTTGACGATCTGATCCATCGCCTGACAGAGGAAGTCCATGAACATGATCTCGGCGACGGGGCGGTACCCCCCGAGCGCTGCGCCAACTGCGGAGCCGACGATCGTCTGCTCGACGATGGGCGTTGCGCGCACCCGATCAACTCCGTGCTTGTCGGACAGTCCTTTGGTGGCCTTCATGACGCCACCGATTGGGTCGGCGATGTCTTCGCCCATAATGAGGACTTTCTCATCGATGGTGAGCGCGATGTCGAGCGCCGAATTCAACGCTGCGACGATGCTCATCTTCTTCTCGTCGGCGGCGCCCTGTGTGTTTGTCACTTCGGTGCTGGTCATCGAACTGGAAACCCTTCTTTCGAGGCGTACACGTCATCGAGCAGTTCGCTCGGATCTGGCGGCGGACTGCTTTGGGCAAAGGCGAACGCCTCGCTGATGGTGTTCTCGGCGGCGGTTTCGAGTTCGCTGACTCGCGCTTCGCTCACATAGCCGTTCTCAAGCAACCATCGGCGCATCGTTGGGCCCGGGTCGCGCTCCAGCGCTGCGGACAGATCGTCGGAGGGAACATAGGAGTAGTCAGATAGCCCCGAGTGGCCGGTAAGGCGGTAGGTCTTGCACTCGATGAAGCTCGGACCCCCGCCTGAGCGAGCGCGATCGAGAGCGCTCGAGAGGGTTCGCCACGTTGCCATCGGGTCGAAGCCATCGACCGCCTCTGCATGCATGCCGTAGGAGCGAACCCGCTCAGCGAGATTCGGATTCGCCGCGTAGGCATCGATTGCTGTGTGTTCGCCCCACTGATTGTTTTGGCAGACGAAAACCAGCGGGAGGTTCCAGAGGGCGGCGAGGTTGAACGACTCATGCGCCGAGCCGATCGACGTTGCACCGTCGCCGAACGTGACAACGATGGCCCGCGCCGCATTCTCTGAGCGAGAACTGTCGAGTTGTGCAGCGAGCGCCAAACCAACGGCCATTGGGAGGCCCGACCCGACGACTCCGGTCGTGGTGATTAGTCCACGCTCGTTGTCGGTGAGGTGCATCGTGCCGCCCTTGCCCTTTGACGTGCCTCCCAATCGACCGTAGGCCTCGGCAATGATGGTGCGGAGGGGGATCCCACAGGCCAGTGCATCGCCAAGATTCCGGTAACTCGAAATCATTTGGTCATCGTCGGTCATGGCCACGCCGAGCGCAGCACATACCCCTTCGAGCCCGCGAACCGGATACAGCGCCGCTTGCAACTTTCCCTGACGTGCTTCAGCTGCGGCGGCCTCGTCGGCGCCCTTTGCCTCGAGCATCAACGAGTACATCCACTCGAGATCTTCGATCGCTGGAACCGTAAGTTCCGGCGACCCGGTGTGTCCGTTTTGCACCAAGCAACCTTTCTTTGCTGACCGTTTCGATCGGCGGCGTTTCGCTTTTCCGAGACCCCTTCTCGGCTTTCTCGAATGTAGCTTGAATGTAGCTTGAATGTAGCTAGCGTTCGCTAGGTACGCTAGCAGCGCAGCAAAGGCTTGACAAACAGCGGTACAACGTCGCCCAATCGGTACCGCGACAAAGTGTGCGCTAGCGTTATCCGAGCAAACTGACAGGCCGAGCAGTCTCGACGTGCTGTCAGAGGAGGACCAATGGCTGACACCGAAGCAATCGACGGCGGCCCGCCGGAGGCACCCAGTCGCCGCGACAGTATTCTCGATATCGCCGCCGACATGTTCGTTGCCAACGGGTTCCACGCGACGACCGTGCGAGACCTCGCCGAGGCGGCCGAAATGTCGCAGCCCACGCTCTACTATCACGTCGGAAACAAGGCCAATATCTTGGTGTTGTTGCATCAGTCAGTGCTCGATGTGCTCCTTGAACCGCTCGAAGCGCTCGCCGGATCCGACCGTGACCCGCGCGACAAGCTCCGGCGGTTCGTCGAGGTGCAAGTCGATGCAATCGAGCGGTACCGAAGTCGGATGATCGCCTTCTCGCGCGAGCGGCATTCGTTGCCTGACGACCTCAGCGAGTCGATGAACCCCGATCGTGACCGCCTCGATGCGGCACTCGACACGATCCTTCGTGACGGTATGGCCAAGGGAGTCTTTCGCGACGTGTCGCTGTCGAGCGCTCGAATCGCCATCATGGGCACATTGCACTGGTACGCAATCTGCGTGCAGCCCGGCGCCTACCGCCGACCCCACGAGTACGCCGACGACTTCAGCCGCCTCATCATGGCCGGCCTCACAAATGCCCCGGAAGGGCCACTCTCCGGCTTCTAGCGCCCCGACTTCGCTCGGCCGACCAGCGGGGTTGTCTCCCCAGAAGAACCTTTATCTAGCGTTCGATAGGGTCGGTTCGATAGGGTGAGGGCGTGGGTACTTGGAACTTTGCAAACATTTGGGAGACAGTCGCTCGGCACCAGCCTGACCGGCCTGCCATTATCACCGCCGACGAGCATGTGTCGTGGGGAGAATTTGATCGCCGGGCCGACAGCTTGGCGGCCTGGATGCTCGAGCAATCGGTCGACGCTCAGGACCGGGTTGCGCAGTACCTCTACAACGGCGCCCCCTACCTCGAATCGATGTTTGCGATCATGAAGGCCGGGCTCGTCCCGGTCAACACCAACTACCGCTACGTCGGTGACGAACTCGTGCACCTGTGGAACGACGCCGGTGTTGTCGGCGTCATCTATGACCGCGAGTTCGAGCCGATGGTCGAAGCCGTACGGGACCGGGTGTCGAGCGTTCGCTGGTGGTTATCGGTTCCCGATTCCTATCGCGCGGTTACCGAAACGGCCGCACCGACGCAGGGAGTCACGGCACCGTGGGGCAGGTCGGGCGATGACCTCTACATGCTCTACACCGGAGGAACCACCGGCAATCCCAAAGGTGTTCTCTGGCGACAAGACGACTGGTTTGGCGCGCTCAACGGCACCTCGGTTCGTCCGCTCGGCGACCACGCCGACCTCGATCTCGTGCGCGATGCGGTTGTCGACCCCGGCCCAACCGTTTTGCCCGCCTGCCCGTTGATGCACGGCACCGGAGCCGGATCGGCCATGAGCGCCTTGGCCATCGGCGGCACGGTGGTACTCCTTCCCCCCGGGCGCTTCCAGCCCCAACAACTCCTCGATGCCATCGAGACCAACGGTGTGAAGAGCGTGGTCCTGATCGGCGATGCCCAAGCCCGCCCGGTTATTGAAGCGATGGCCGCCGAACCAGGCCGGTGGGACCTCTCGGCACTCCGCGTCATCATCTCCTCGGGCGCGATGCTGAGCGCCGAGGTCAAGGCGGCACTGCATGCAATCTCGCCAAAGATCGTGGTGATCGATTCGTTAGGATCCTCCGAGGCTCTCGGTGCAGCATCGTCGGTGTCGCGATCGGCCGGCGAGGGAACCACGGGGCGATTTCAGCCGGGGCCGCACACGAAGGTCATCGACGACGACGGTTGCGAGATCGAGCCCGGGTCGGGCCAGGTTGGACGGCTCGCGGTCGGTGGCCGGATCCCGCTCGGGTATCACAACGATCCGAAAAAGACAGCCGAGACCTTTGTCGAGGTCGACGGCCAACGCTTCGCCATCGCCGGCGATCATGCCACCATCACCGCAGAGGGAAACATCGAATTCCTCGGGCGAGGCTCGACATCGATAAACACCGGCGGCGAGAAAGTGTTCCCCGACGAGGTCGAGACCGCGCTGAAGCGGCACCCCGATGTTGTCGACGCCGCAGTGGTCGGCGTACCCGACAAACGGTTCGGGCAAGCGGTCACCGCGCTTGTCGAAATGGCGCCAGGCACCGTGCTCGACACCGGTGACGTTCGTGACCAATGCCGCGAGTTCATTGCGGGCTACAAGGTGCCGCGCCATGTGTTTCAGATCGACTCACTCAACCGCGCGGCAAACGGGAAGCTGAATTATCAGAACCTGCTCGAGATCGGCCGCCAACGGGCCGCTGAAGACAAGCCTGCCGAATAGGTCGCTACTCGGTTTGTTCGAGACCGTGGAGCCGGGTGAGTTCTGCAACCTCGGTGGTGACATCGGTTGGAACCCGGTACCCGGGCTCGGCACGGATGCTTTCGATCTGGTCGGCCACGTCGTCGGCGGTTGGGCGTGCACCGACGCCAGCAAACCAGCCCGGGGTGAGCCCGGTGAAAATGCGGGCGTAGCGTCCGCCGAGCGCCGAGTAGATCTCGCCGGTAAGCGTGCACTCGCTGGAGACCAGGAAGACCGCCATCGACGTGACGAGCTCGGGGTCTAGCGCGTCGTTCAGGTCGCCGAGGAGTCCTTCGTTCATCTGGGTTCGCGCCGCAGGCGCAATGACGTTGGCGCCAATGTTGTACCGTGCGCCCTCGATGGCGAGGACGTTGGCCAGCCCAACCACTCCCGCTTTGGCTGCGGCGTAGTTGGCCTGTCCGAAGTTGCCGAACAGTCCAGCGCCCGACGACGTAAACAGAATGCGACCGTATCCCTGTTCCTTCATGTGGATAAAGGCTGGCTGGGTCACATAGAACGCTGCGCCGAGATGCACGTCGAGCACCGACGTGATGGCGTCGACACCAAGTTTCGCGAACGAGCCGTCGCGGACAATCCCGGCGTTGTTGATGACGATGTCGACCCGTCCGTACTCCTCGATCGCCGCCGCAACGATGGCTGCGCCGCCCTCTGGGGTAGCGACCGAGTTGTGGTTCGCAACGGCTAGCCCACCGAGCTCAACGATCTCGGCCGCAACCTGTTCGGCCGCCGATGGTCCATCGGTGCGCTCGTCGTGGAGGTCATTGACCACCACCATTGCGCCGCGTGACGCAAGTTCGAGGGCGTGGCTTCGGCCCAAGCCGGTGCCTGCGCCCGTGACGATCGCTACCTGATCGCCGAATCCAATACTCATAGGTGTGCTCGCTCTGTACTTGAAGGTTCTGGGATTGACGGGGGTGCGACTAGCAGGACTGAAGAATGTGGGTGTAACAAACCGACCCGGCTCCGACGATGTGCGCCAGACCATTTGATGGCTTGTGCTTTACCGCTCGGTCGCCGGCGCTGCCGCGCAACTGGTGGGTGAGCTCCCAAATTTGGGCCACGCCGGTGGGACCCGATGGATGCCCTCGGCCGATGAATCCGCCGTCGGTCGAGGTGGGGAAACGGCCGGTGAGCTGGGTTTCGCCGTCGTGCATGAGCCGGTCGGCCTCACCCGGCCCGCACAAACCAACGGCTTCGTAATACAACAGCTCTTCGATCGCGTAGGCATCGTGGAACGCAATGACCCCCAGATCTTCGGGGCCGATGCTTGCCTCCTCGTAGGCAGCGAACGCCGCGCGGCTCACCATTTCGGGCGGGCCGATAATGGCACCGGTGAACAGATGGCCTGGGGCGTATCGCTCGGAGTGCGCTTGGGCTGCGACAACTTTGACGTCGCCGGAAACGCCGAACTTCTCGAGCGCCGCTTTGGATGCGACGATGACCGCCGCTGCGCCTGCGCCCTGGGGGGCCGCCATCCGTGCGGTATGCGGATAGGCGAGCATTCGCGAACCGAGCACCCGTTCGATGGTGATCTCTTCGGTGGCTTGTCGTTCGGCCTTCGGGTTGAGTCGGGCGTTGTTCCAGTTCTTTGCCGCCACTGCGGCCAGGGTCTCCGGTGTGGTGCCGAACTCCTCCATGCGGCGTACTGCCCACATCGAAAAGAACGCCATGGGTGGCACGAATGGATCGAGGATCGGGCTGATGTCTTCGACGTTGTTGAAGTCGGGAACAGCGCTGGTGCTCGGGTCATCGAACGCAATGGCCATCGTGACGTCGAGCCGGCCGCTCGACACCGCGTGCACCGCCTCGTAGAACGCCGCACCGCCGGTCGCCGACGCGTTTTCGATTCGAGTGACGGGGATTCCGGTGAGACCAAGGTCCTTCACCACCGGTGGTCCGTAAGTCGATGCCGCCAACGAGGTACCCAGATACAGCGACTGCACTTCGGAGTACGGAATAGCGGCATCGTCGATGGCCTCGGTCGATGCTTCGATGATTCTGCTGTCGAGCTGCTGGTAGGGGCCTCCGAAGCGGCTCATCCCAACGCCGAGCACGAATACGTCGTTTGCCATGGTCATGAAGCGGACCTTTCGAACGCCAGGATCGATTGCGGCTTGCCGTCGATCGTCTTGTAGGGCAGCTCTCGGGCCGTCACCGGCGCGCCGATGTGCCAGTCATCGCGCGAGCCCATCAACACCGCCGCCAAACGAGGGCCGTCATCGTCAAGGTCGACCATGCCAACGCCGTAGCCTTCGTCATCACCGTTGGGGGCAACGTCGCCCATCCACGGCAGATGGACATAGCTCCACGACCACAGGATTCCGGTCGTGGCCAGATCGACCGGGCTCACCGAGCCGCCGGTCTGAGGGCATCGAAGTCGCGGCGGCCAGTAGGTAGTGCCCAGCTCGTCGCTTTGCGAGCCGTGGATGGTTATCCCGCTCGCCGAGTCGTCGAAGCTGTAGTTCTCGGGGAGCTTCGAACGGTTCGGATTCGGTTCGCTACTGGTCATCTCCCTAACCTTCCTGGCTGGTTTGTGGATCATTGAACGCCAACGTTCGGGTGGGGTCATTGGCTCGAGGAAGGCCCAAGACTCGCTCACCAAGAATGTTTCGCTGAATCTCGTCGGTACCGCCAGCGATCCGCAGGGCGGGCGCCATCAAGAAGAAGTCGAGCCATCCGTCGAGGTCGTCGTCGCCGCTGTGCACCGTGCCACCTGGTCCGGTCAACTCGAGCGCCAGGTCGGCGGCTTTGCGAACCATGGTCGCCACCGCCAGCTTCGCCACCGAGGACTCAGGCCCGGGCTCTTTGCCCTGAAAGAGCGCCGACATTGTGCGAAGGCCAAGCAGACGGATGATTTCTCCGTCGATGTAGACGTCGACGAGTCGTTGCCGAACGACGGGTTCGAGAACATCGTCGGTGAGCCGCCCTGAGTCCCGCGCAAGGGACAGCAGCGAATCGAAGTTCACCGCGCCGTGGGATGCTCCGGTCATATGGCGTTCGTTCTGCAGCGTCGTGCGGGTTACATTCCAGCCACCATTGAGATCGCCGATCAGGTTCGTCGCCGGTATTCGGACATCGTCGAGAAAGACTTCGCAGAAGTGTTCGTGACCGCTCATTTGTCGCAGCGGACGTACGGTTACTCCCTCGGACTCCATATCGACGGCGAAGTACGAGATGCCGCGGTGCTTTGGCACCGTCGGATCAGTCCGCACGGGCATGATGCCCCAGTTGGAGGTCGACGCGCCCGACGTCCATACCTTCTGGCCGTTAACGATCCAGTCGTCACCATCTTCGCGGGCGCTCGCCCGCAACCCAGCGAGGTCAGACCCCGCCTCGGGTTCGGAGAACAACTGGCACCACACGTCCGAGCCGTCGAGGATGCGGGGAAGAAACCGGTCCTGCTGCTCGGGTGTTCCGTGGGTGATGAGCGTAGGTCCAACCAGATGGGTACCGATGACAAAGATGTCGACCGGCATGTGGAAGTCGGCGGCCTCCTGGTCGAAGATCAACTCGTCGATAACCGACCCGCCGCGACCGCCGTACTCTCGGGGCCAGCTGATTCCCGCATACCCGCCGTCGACGAGAAGCTGTTGAACACGACGAGCCTCGGGAAGGTCATCGATGGTTGGGCTCGACAGCAACGAACCCTGTGATTGCTCGACCACCAGTGGGTTCAGGTTTTCTACAAGCCATGCTCGGGCAGCCTGTCGGAAGCTGGACTGCTCGGGCGAGTCGCCAGCGTCGCTACTCATACTGGACCGTCACGCGGAGGTGGAGCCCGGTGTGAATGACACCGGTAGTGACGCGAGCCCGCGGGTGACCCCGACGTAGCGCTCGACCTGAGCCTCGTCGACTTCGAAATCGGGAAGGCGGGCGAGAACCTCTTCGGCCAACAGTTTTAGTTGGAGACGGGCGAGGTGAATGCCCAAACAGCGGTGGGGCCCGGTGCCGAAGGCGTAGTGCCGGTTCGGGAAGCGTTCGATGTCGAGCGTTTCGGGAGAATCAAACTCGGCGGGATCGTGATTTGCCGCCAACCAGTTTAGAAGTACCCGATCTCCGGCGGGAACCGGGCAACCGCCAACCTCGACGGCTTCGGTCGTGGTCCGGCCGCTGGCATGCAGGGGCGTTGCCACCCGAAGAAACTCCTCGACGGCTTGGGGAATCTTTGCCGGGTCGGCAATGAGCGCTTCCCGGACCTCGGGGTTGGCGCCGATCATTCTGAACATGCTGCCGGCAGCGTTGGCCGTGGTGTCGAGCCCCGCCATCATGACCATGGCGATGATGGCCAGGTATTCCTCGTTGGTTACCTGTGTTCCGTCGATCTCGAGCGCAAGGATGGCGCTGGGGAGATCTTCACCGGGGTTTGCGAGGCGGTCTTCATAGAGCTTTTGGAAGAACCCCATCGCCTGCATGATGAACCCCATGTCATCGGAGTTCTGCATGAGATGGGCAGTGATGTCGCGCAGCATCACGATGTCGTCGTCGGGGACGTTCATCAGCTTGCCGATCGACATACCCGGGAAGGGAATGGTGAGATCCTTTGCCAGGTCGGCCGATCCGCTCTCGATGAATTCGTCGATGAGTCCGCGCACCATGGCGCGAAGATCGTCCTCGAGGTCCTCCATCACTTTGGGCGACAGCCGGGGAAGGAGTGGTCCGCGCACCTGCATATGAAGCGGTGCATCGGCCTCGATTGGGGGCAACGCCATGGGGAATGCGTGTGCGGGAATCGTGACGCCCGACGCCGAGGAGAACGTGGCGGTTTCGCGGGCGGCCATGCCAACTGACTCGTAGTCGAACAGCGCCCAGAATCCTTCGTGGGCATCAGAATGTTGCACCGGGCACTGGGCGCGAAGATCGGCCAGCTGTTCGGGAGCGTCGTCGGCTGCGGCGACTGCCAGATGATCGAACGATGACTCGCTCATGCGTTTTCTCCTACGGTGATGGCCCGCTCCGGGCACGACGCAGCTGCTTTCTCTGCTGCGGCAACCTCTTCGGGGGTGCTGAGCTGACCGTCACCCAGTACGAATGCGAAACCGAGATCGTCGACATCGATAAGCGACGGTGCATGACCTGCACACATGGCATGCCCTTGGCACGTTTCAGCGTTGATGTGCAGTGTTCGCACGATGACACCTCTTCATTGGTTGAATAATTTCTAACTTATATCTTTTAAATTCGAACTGAGTAAACCTCAGCAAAGTCCCGGCTGGCGCCGCCAGAAAGGACTGGGCGCTTCAGAGGGTCACGAAGCGTCGAGGTACTTCATGAGCGTCCGGTGAAAATGGCGGATTCGCATTTCCTGATAGCGAAGGAACTGCACTTTTCCGTTGCCGGATGCCTTGAGTCCGCGCTGTACTCGGGGAAGGTTGCCCATGTCCTGGTTATACGCCGGGCCCAAGACACCCAGCTCTTCGACGACCCGCCAGTCGCCGTCGATCCAGGTCATCTCCGGAGGCGGCTCGACGTCGTCGGGGTCCTCGACCGGCGACAGCAGCATGACTTCGAAGATCGAGCTGTTCTGGTCGTCGCCGTTGGGGCGTACCCGATAAACCATCGGCAGCGCGTAGCCAACCCACGGCGCGAAGTTGGGGAACAGGAAGAACTCGATGCCGTCCATCATCTCGGTGTTGGCCACATGCGACAGATCGACACCGGCGGCTTCACCAACCTGTTCGCGAAGCTTCGCGGCGATGATGTCACGAGCCGATTTACCCTCGGGTACCGAGATCGCGTCGACGTCGTCGATGCTGAAGAAGTCCGAGAACATCATTCGGACGATGGTCTCTTCATCGTTGGTGGTGCTGATGTGGGGTGACACCATTCCGCCATTGGTGATCTTGCGGTTGACGTGGTCTCCCCACACGTCGTACTGCGTTGCTTCATCGGCCTGATACGGCGCGATCTGCGGATGCGTGGCGAACACGTGGTACACCTCGATAAACGCCTCGAGGGTCACCTTCCAGTTCGCTTCGATGACCCCGGCAACGTGGGTCTTGATTCGCCGATGTTCCAGCGGGAACTCCGACATCAGGTCGGGAAAGTTCTCGGCGTACTCCTCGAACGATGGTGCGTCCTGATCCATGTTGATAAACACGAACCCGCCCCAGGTGGCGACCTTTGCCTCCGGGAGGCAGAAGTTGTCGGGATCAAAATCAGGCAGATCCCAGTCGCTCGTCGCGGAGATCAGCGTGCCGTCGAGGTTCCATGTCCAAGCGTGGAACGGGCATCGGAAGAACGGCACGTTGCCATCCTCGGGTCGCAACTCGGTTCCCCGGTGAAGACAGGTGTTGTGGTACGCCCGGATCTCGGTGTCGGAAATGCGAACGACGATGATCGAGTCGTCGACGATGCGATAGACCACGTGGTCGCCAACGTTGGGGATGTGTTCGAGGCGACACGCCATCTGCCAGGTCTTGCGCCAAAGATGCTCGACCTCGCGGCGATGGAACTCATAGGAGGTGTACCGCTCGATGTCGATGACGCCGGGCTCGATGAGCTCGGGCGACTCGATCAGCAACGACTTCGGGACGTTCTGGTAGGTGCTCTCATGGGTCAGGACTTCGTTGACGCTCTTTCCAGCCGACCGTGGCATGTCGACGCTGGTTTCACGTTCGTGGATATCGGTCATTCGTGCTCCTACTCTCGTTGTCGCCCCGCCGGGCGGGTCTAGGTGGGCCGCTCTTCAGTCTCGGCAACCCAGCGAACAAATTGGATGTCGGCAAAGCGAAGCTCGCCCTCGCACCATCGACCCATCGGGTCGAAGATGCCGGAAGTGTTGGCATCGAGATCGTTCACCAGAACTCGGCCGTCTCGTTGAATCTCATAGCTGGCATTCATGTACGGATGTGGCAATGCAGCCAATGCGATCTCCCCTCTCGACCACGACGCTTCCGCCGGGTCATGACGCGCAGACAACTACTGTTGCCAGATAGGATATTTCGAATTCGAACGAATGCCAAGCCCAACGGCCGACCGTTGTCCCTGATTACCCACTACAGGTTGCGGGCGCACTGGTGGGCTTCGAGGACCGCCGCTTCGAGCGTCCGGACGCCTGCGCCGTCACCGACCACGAAGCGGCGAACTCCGGACGACGGGGCGTCTGGCCCGATCGCCGGGATATTTGCGGTCACCATGACCAGTTCGTCGGACTCGAGATGCACCGGCTGCCCGCCATCGAGGCTCACGATCGCAACACCCGATGCATCGATTCGCGACAGCTGACTATTGGGGTGCAGCTGGAACGATTCGTTCGTCGAAAGGTGGCGATAGTGGGGCCGGATGCGATCTTCCCACCCTTTCTCGGTCGCCTCTACCCTCGTGCCAAACGTAAAGAACGGCGTCACGAAATAGACGGTGGCACCGTCGTGGACGAGTTTGCCGGCGACGTCGATCGCTTCGTAGCGGCCCCCGTCGTCATAGAGCACCACGCTACGGCCGGCTCGCGGTTCACCGCCGAGGATGTCCCAGCTCGATGCGGTGGGCAGCGAACCCCATCCCTCGACCGGCTCTGATGGGCGCCAAAGCTGCATCCCATCGCGCCGCGGTTCTGAACCCACTGCGACGATGAGGTCATCGAAGCCCTCGGCGGATATGCCACCGGGATCGACGGTGGTTTCGAGTCGAACGTCGACGCCCAGGCGTTCGAGTTCGGCCTCCCAAAAACCCAGTACTGCGGCGGTGTCGGATCGTCGTGGGCTAAAGCGCGTGTAGCGAAGTTGGCCACCGAGATGCGCTGACTTTTCGAACAGGGTCACCGAGTGGCCGATCTCGGCGGCCACCCGTGCCGCTTCGAGTCCGGCCGGGCCGCCGCCCACGACGGCGACTCGCCGAGGTGAGGGTGCTGGTGCAAGGTGCGCGTCGCCGGTGTCGGCTTCTCGACCCGCTCCCGGGTTGACGGCGCAGTACAGGTGACGCATTGGCCCGCGCACTCCACCCAGGCAACCCTGGTTGCAGCCAATACACGGCCGGACCTGCTTGTCGTTTCCGGCGAGGGTCTTCGACACCAGATGGGGATCGGCGATGAGCGCCCGAACCATCGACACCAAATCGGCCTCACCGGCGGCGATGACCTGCTCGGCCTCGTCGAGCGTCAGAAAACGGCCGGTGACGATCGACGGCAGATCGGTCGCGCTGGCCACCACAGCCGACGACGGCATCTCGTACATGTGGGGCGCAATCGCTGAACCGAAGATCTGATCGATCTTGAACTGGGTGCCGTTGCTGATATCGACGAAATCGATCGTGCAGTTGTTGTGGAGGTCTCGGACGAGCTCGGCCACATCGGCGGCCACCAGTCCACCCGCCACACCCTCGTCGGCGCTTACCCGAACACCGACCGGAAAGTCGTCGCCGACCTCGGCGCGAACCGCATCGACGATCCGGCGCAAAAACCGCGACCGGTTGGTCGGCGAGCCGCCGTAGTCGTCGTCGCGGCGATTGGTGATGGGCGAGAGAAACGAGCCGAGGAGGTAACCGTGGCCGGAGTGAATCTCGACGCCGTCGAGGCCACCATCGCGGCACCGCCGCGCCGCATCGGCCATCGCTTGCACCATCTCGTCGAGCTGATCGACGGACACCGGCTGAGGCATGTACCCCGAAATCGGCACGGGCACCGCCGACGCCGACAGTGGCGCCGGTGCGCCGTTGTACCAGATGCCGTTGGGTCCCGGCCCGAGCCAAAGCTGTTGAAACACCTTCATGCCGTGGGGGCTTGTGGCTGCGACAAGCTGCTGAAAGTCGGCGATGATCTCGTCGGTTCCGGCGTTGATTTCGCCAACCCAGGACGGGTGAACCCCAGCCGCCTCGAGGATCGTCAACGCAACCCCGCCTTTGGCTCGTTCGGCGTGATACGCGATGAGTTCGTCGGTGATTCGGCCACCGACCACCATGCCGCTGCCGTGCGACGTGCGGACGATTCGGTTCTTGAGTTCGACGCTGCCGATCATCATCGGTGCGGCCACATTGGGATACGACGAGACGGTCTCGGTTGCGGTCATGACGGGCGGGTCCCAACGTTGTCGGCTGTTTCTAACAAGTGTTTCTGCACCTTCCCCGAGGGGGTCAAGGGGAAGTCGTCGACAAGTTTCCAACGGCGCGGCACCTTAAAGCGAGCAAGCCGAGTTCCCGCAAAGTCGGCCAGCTCTTCTTCGGTGGCCGACGCGCCTTCGCGAAGCTGCACGAACGCCATCACCTCCTCGCCGAGTCGGTCATCGGGAGCGCCGACGACCGCGACCAGGCCAACCGCAGGGTGATCGTGCAACACCTTTTCGATCTCGGCCGGGTAGATGTTCTCGCCACCGCGAATGATCATCTCTTTCAGCCGGCCGCGAACCGACAGGTAGCCCCGGTGATCGACCGAACCTAGATCGCCGGTGGTCAGCCACCCGTCCGGGTCGACAGCCTGCGCGGTTTCCTCGGGCATTTCGAAGTACTCCTTCATCACGCCGAAGCCGCGGACCTCGATGCTGCCGACCTCGCCGACCGGGACGACCTGGCCAGACTTCGGGTCGGTGATCCGCAATGAGACCCGGGGGATCGGTGGGCCGGCGGTGGTCGACTTATCTTCGAGCGAATCGTCGAGTCGAGAGTTGGTGACCATCGCACTCGTTTCGGTGCTGCCGTACATGGTGCCAAACGGAACCCCCAGCCCTTCCTCGATCGAGCGGATCATGTCGGGGGGAACCGTGGCCCCGCCACCCATAACCGCCCGCAACGATGACAGGTCGCGAGGTGCTTGCCGCTGCACTTCGAGCATTGCCAACAACATGGTTGGCACTGCGGCCACGTAGGTCACCGCCTCGCGCTCGATGGCCTCGACCGCTTCGGTGGCATCGAACTTGTCGGTCAGGATCAGGGTTCCGCCCGCGCTAAGCGCCCCGATGGTGTTGATGACGCTTCCGCCGACATGAAACAGCGGAAGCACGGCAAGCCACCGACTCTGTTCGCCCAATTCGAACCGCGGAATCATAAGGCGGCCGTTGTTGACGCAACCGAAGTGACTCAGCACCACGCCTTTGGGAAGCCCGGTGGTGCCCGAGGTGTACTGGATCATCATCGGCTGGTGCGGATCGACCTCGGGAAGTGTGGTGGTTGGGTCGGCCGTCGCCAGGAACGAGTCCCATTCGTCGAGAAGGATCACCTCACGCAGGTTGGGTAGCTCGGCCTTGATCTGCTCGACCGACTCGAGCATGGCGTTGGTTCGCCACGAGCGCGTCAGAACGATGCCGGCGGCACCGGATTGCCCGAGAACGTGTTTGAGCTCGCTCGCAACCAGAGCCGGGTTCACGGTGACAAACACGATTCCCGCCAGCGCCGCGCCGAACTCGAAGGAGATCCAGTCGGCGCTGTTGGCCGACCAAATTGCCACGCGATCGCCCGGAGCGAATCGTTCAAGGAGGGCCCGCGCAACCTGCTCGGCGCGCTCGAGCATGTCTCGGTAGGTCCATCGTTGCTCGCGCTCACCACCTGTGCTGGTGTCGGGGGTGAACACCACGAACTCGCGATCGCCGTGTCGATCGACCGCGAGCCGAAGGTGGTCGCCCAAGTTCCGTTCGACAAGGTCGATGGAGTCCTCGGCCGGCACTTCGGACATCTCGAGACGCTCACGAGTCATAGTTCCCCCTGTTTCGCAACTTTCTTACGGCGTTCCGGAGTCTTCGTGAGGTGACCACACCCCCGGAGTCGCACTCGCCACCAAATACTTCTTATACTAGCGCTCGTTAGGGTCGGTGTACGAGTGCAGTAGTCGTCCACCTTCCGATCATCTCCGACAAGAGGGCTGCAATGACCAACGACGATGTGCGAGTTCTTCTCGAGAACTTTTTTGCCGCCTGGGCAACTCGCGACACCCAAGAGATCGGCGCGCTCCTTTCCGACGAGTGCACACTCACTCCGCCGCGATCGATCTCATCGCCGATTACCGATCGCAACACCATCCTCGCCGTGCTGTCGGGCGTGCCTGCGGCGAAGTTTCTGAAGGTCGAGACCATCGACCGCAAGATCGACCACATGCTCGTCGACGATGGAGAGGCCGCCGTCACGCTCACGCTGACCGCCGAACTGAACGCCGGTGGCCCGTACGAGAACTCGTACTGCTGGCGGTTTAGCTGCGCTGACGGAGCGATCTCGGCGCTCACCGAATTCACCGATACGAACCACGCGATCCGAACCTTCAGCGGCAAAACCAGCTAGCGAACGACCAGCCCTGTTCAAGAGTCGCCGTGTTTACTAAGCACTGGGAGGTTCGGGCTGGGTGGCCAAGACGCCATCTGCCCAGCTCGTGTCGGTCGATATGGTCGCAGCCATGATCGACCGACGCACCATTCCGGCTACGGGCCTCGGCACGGCCAACAGCGTTTCGCACACCTCGGCAACCGCGTTGTCGAGCTGACCCTCGTCGGTAACCCTGCTGACAACCCCCCACCGTTCGGCAGTGGCGGCGTCGATCGACCGGCCGGTCAGCAAGAGATCTCTGGCCCGAGCGGGTCCTACCTCGCGTGCGAGCCGGGCATTGCCTGACGCCATAAGAAACTGGCCCATCTGGACCTCGGGGAGCCGAAGACTGAAGGTGGAGTCAGCAATCCGTAGGTCGCAGGCCAGGGCAAGAAGGGCCCCGCCGCCAATGGCGGCACCCTGCAACCGGGCCACCGTTGGTTGTTCGAGATCCTCGAGATGGCGAAACATGTCTTCCCACCGGCGAGCCATCCAACGGCGCTTGGTGGGGTCGGTCGACGCGAGATCTGACACCACACGCCGATCCCCACCGGCGCAAAACGTTGGCCCATCGCCGGAGAGCACAACCACATCGATCGACGACGACCGGTCGATGCGCCCAAGATACTCATCGAGGGCAAGACAGACCTCGTCGGTGAGCGCATTTCGGCTCGCTGGCCGTGCGAGGGTGAGCCAGGCAACTCGAGACTTCACGGTGAGGCGAACTCCATCCGATTGATCACCGGATTTCTCATCGACAGGGCCATCGAATGTGGGACCTTGGTCGCCGGTCATTTGGGACGCACCCCGAACTTGCGAACCACCAAATTCGCGACAGGGCGAATCTGACACGCGAGCCGAAGCGAATCGTCATCGGCGGACCACTTCGGGAGCATCTGTAACGTTTCAACCTCGGCGGGGGTGGGGGCCGCCAACGGCTCATCGGAGGAAAGAACCTGCACGGAACACGTTGAGCACACGCCCTGCCTGCCGCAGACGCTGGGCCAGCTGTAACCGGCTCGATCGGCCGCCTCGATGAGTGACTCACCGTCGAGCACGTCGAACTCGAGACCCTCGGGCTGCACCACAAGGTGGGTTGCCATACTCAGTGGCCCCCATCGACTTTTGTGCTTCGCGCAATACTCGATGCCGTAGCGCCCCGTACGATCATGTGTGCAACCTCAACGTATCGATCGCGAACTCGTCCAACCCGCAAATCGGACCCGAGCTAGTGCTCGCTAGCATAGGGTAACGTTGTCTTTTCGACAAGAAGACGCAGAGTTCAGCCGCCGAGTTCAGGCACAGGGATAGGAAGAAGATGTCGCAGCGAGTTCGATGTACCAAAGTCGTCGCCGATCCCGACGGATCGAGCCGGTTCGACGATACGGAAGTGCCGCTCCTCGCGGGGACGATTCCCGAGTCGGCTCCCGCGTACCTCGTAAGCGAGGAGTTCACGCCGAGCCGCATGGTGTTCACCAGCTTCCCAGCTGACTTCGCGATGGAATGGCACCCGGCGCCCCGCCGGCAATACATCCTCGTGCTGTCCGGTTCCCTCGATGTCTCGACCAGCGATGGAGACCAACGGGTTTTCCTTGCGGGCGACGTGTTGTTCATGGCTGACACAACCGGACGTGGCCATTGCACAAAAACCGCAGGTGATGAGCCTTGCGTCTTCGCATCGGTCGCAGTCGAGTAGTGGTGCGCTGACACGCCGCCCTCAGCGCACCACTACTGACCGTCGTCCCAGCTAAGTTGCCGGAGAGTGGGCGATCATGCCGCGGAGGTTCTCTCCATCGCGCATGGCCTGATACCCGACATTGATGTCTTCAAGCGAGTACGTCTGGGTCACCAACTCGTCGAGCTTGAGTTGGCCCGCCTCATACAGCGACAACAGCCGCGGAATATCGAGGTGCGGACTCATCGAACCGAAAATCGTTCCTCGGATCTCCTTGGCCCAGAGAGTGATCTCGGCAAGGTTGATTTCGGCGGAGTCTTGCGTGACCGGCGAAACCGCAGTCGTCACGATGATGCCACCCTTGCCAACCAGCTTCGTTCCCAGGTTCATCATGTCGCCGTAGAGCACGCCTGGGGTCATGATGACCGAGTCGGCGAACTGGCCATGAGTCATCTCGGCGATGGCCGGCAATGCCTCGCCCATCGACCCGAAGGAATGGGTGGCCCCGAACGCCTGGGCTTGCTCCTGCTTGAAGGCAACCGGGTCGATGGCGATGATGTTCTTGGCGCCAGCCGCAGCAGCTCCCTGCACGGCGTTGATGCCGACGCCGCCGATGCCGACGATCACTACGGTGTCGCCGGGGCGTACCTCGGCCCGGTTCACCGCGGAGCCGTACCCGGTAGCAACGCCACAGGACACGACCGCAACGGCCGGAAGCGGATAGTCCGGACTCACCTTGATGACCTGACATTCGGCCACACAGCTGAACTCGGAGAACGTACCGAGTTTTGCCATCAGCAACATCTCGTGACCGTCGAGGCGGTGCCGGCTCGTGCCGTCGGTGATCATGCCGGGAAGGAAGGTTCCTGCCCCCTGGTCACAGAGCGAATGCCGGCCGGTGAGGCAGTAGCGACAGTTGTTGCAGGGCGGCACGAACGACGCCGACACGTGGTCGCCAGGCGCAACCTGGGTCACGCCCGGTCCCACCTCGCGCACGATTCCTGCTCCTTCGTGGCCACCGATCATCGGGAAGATCGTCTCGATTCCCATCATGGCCTTCTGCTCTGGTGGCGGATCGAAATCGCCGGTAAGAAGGTGTTCGTCGCTATGACAAAGACCGGCGTGGGTCCATTCGACGAGGACCTCGCCCGCCTGTGGCGGGTCGACGTCGATCTCTTCGATCGACCAGTCTTGGCCAACCCCGTGCACGATTGCTGCGCGGCACTTCATGGTGTTCCTCCCTAGTTGTCAGCGAGATCGCTGGCGGTAGTGGTAGTGGTCTGTGTGGTTTGGTGGAGCGATCCGCCGTGTGGTGCGCTCGATTTCTTTGCCCGCGAAGCGAGCATCTTTCGGAGCATGCGTTCAACGTGCGCTGCGCCGGGCGGGGCCATGGTTCGTGGCGTAATTGGCGAGCGCACCTTCACGATTGGTTTGAGGTGACTAAAGGTGTCGAAACCGGCCCGGCCGTGATAGCTGCCCATGCCGCTTTGCCCCACGCCGCCGAAGGGAAGGTTCTCCAAACCAACGTGCAACATGATGTCGTTGACGACGACGCCGCCGGCAGCAGTACGGGTGAGAAAGCGTTCGAGGTGCTCGTCGTCGGAGCCGAAGTAGTACGCCGCAAGCGGTTCAGGGCCTGCGTTCAGCTCGTCGATGACCTCATCGATGGTGTCGTAGCCATGCACGGTGAAGAGCGGGCCGAAGACCTCCTCGGACCAGATCTCCATCGATTCCTCCGCTCCGAGAAGAGCCGTTGGAGGAAACGATCGGCCGATGGCGTCAGCGTCGAGATCGTCGACGAGGGCAACGGCCTGCGCTCCATTGGTCGTGGCGTCGTCGAGCAAGTCCTGAAGACGGGTGCGGTGCTGATCGTTGATGATCGACGTCGCCCCGATATCGGCGCGTTGTGCCGTTGCGAATCGCCGACAATCCTCGAGAAACTCATCGACCCGGTGCGAGGGCACAAAGACGCGATCCGGTGCAACGCAATACTGGCCGGAGTTGAAGATTTTTCCGGCAACAACCGTCTTTGCGGCGGCTTCACTCTTTCCGTCGGGCCCGAGGACGAGGGGGGACTTTCCACCGAGTTCGAGCGTGACGGGGGTGAGGTTTGCAGCGGCTGCCCGCATGACGTGGCGGCCAACATTGGTTGAGCCGGTGAAGAAGAGATGGTTGAACGGCAGCTCGGTGAACCGCTGTGAGAACTCGGCTTCGCCAACCATGATCGAAACTTCGCTCGGGTCGAACCACGCGGATGCGGCATCGTGGAGTACTTGGGCCGTGCGAGGTGTCAGTTCCGACACTTTGCACAGCGCCCGGTTTCCGGCCGCCAAGGCCGATGCCAGCGGCGCGATCGTGAGCGCTACCGGAAAGTTCCAGGGAGAGATAATGCCGACAACGCCCCGAGGCTGCGGGTGAAGGGCAGCCGAGCCGCCCATGGCATGAAAGCCAAATCCTGCGTAGCGCCGCCGGGGGCCCATCCACGATTTGAGGCGTTTCTGCGTGTGGCGGATCTGGCCGCTCGCCGTGACCGCTTCAGCGGCCAACGTCTGCATCATCGACCGCCGGCCGTAGTCGGCGCGAAGCGCCTCCGCGAGCTCGACGCCAAAGGAGCAAACCATGGCGTCGAGCCGCGACAGGCGATCGTCGCGAACCTCGAAAGTCGGAAACGGTTCAGCCCGAAAGGCCGCAACCGCTCCTGCAAAGAGCTTTTCGAGATCTGCTTCGTTCGAGCAGATGGGGTTGCCATCCGCTCGAACAGTCGGGTCCTCGCTGACCGAGGACCCGACCAACGTTGGCTCAGCCACCGGTGAAGAGGGAAATTGCGTTCACCTGACTGAAGTTCGTCGGAGCGCCGCTGGCGTCCAGTTCAGCCAGCCAGGAGCCGGAGGAGCACACGTTCGGAGCGAAGGCCAGCGGTGGGTTGCCGCAGTCGACCGCGGTGCCGCCACTCAACGGAAGCTCCGTGGTTGCTGACTTGAGCTGCGCAAGGACTGAGTCTGGTGACCCGTCGCCGGTGTAGCCCTCCATCAATCGGTCGAATGCGAGCGTCGCCGTGAACGCATCGCTGAGGAAGCCTCGTCCGAGACCTTCGAGGTCTTCTTCGGCGTACTCTTCAAGAACAGCGTCGAAGAGCTGTGTCTCTGGGTCTGCCGGGTCGAGTCGTGTGCCCTGTACAACTCGAATGCCTTCGTAGCCACCTGGGATCGACTCTGCGGCTTCTGACGAAACGCACTGGAAGGACAGGTAGACCGGAATGTCGAGCGCTTGGGCTCGAACCGCCTGGAGTGCCGACGTGCAGAACGCCACGTCGCCGAGGACGAGCAACGCATCGGAGTCGGCGATAGCCGCCACGTTTGCCGACATGTCGGCGGTGCCGGGAGCGACCGAGCTGAGGGTGGCTTCGTATCCTGCGGCTTCATACCCGGGAACAAACAGGAGCTGGGCTCCCTGCGTAACAGCGGGCACGTCGATGGCGATGATTCCGAATTTGCTCAGGTCGTTCTCGGCGAGGTGGAGCGCCGGGGCACCCCACGTTGCAAAGACGTCAGCGGTGAGGACCGATGCGCCTGGACCGACGAGTTCGGCCGACGATGCTGCGACGGTGACCAGGTACGGGATTCCTGCAGCCGTGACGGCCGAGGCGAGGGTCTCGCCGAACGGTGTCGCTCCAACGATGACCGCCGAAACGCCATTCTGAATGAACTCGTTGGCACAATCGGTGGCCGATCCGATCGACTGACGCGTGTTGCAGAACTGGATCTCGAGTGGTTGACCTTCGATCCCGCCGAGGAACTCGTTGACGTACTCGGCCGTTGCTGCGGCACCGATCTGCGCCTCGATGTTGTCGAGCGACTCACCACCGGTGTCGACAGGGAATCCAACGATGAAAGGATCGCCCTCGGCCGGGTTTGGCTCACCAAACACGCTCGATGCGTCACTTTCGTCCTCCATGGCGTCTTCGTCTTCCATGGCTTCTTCGTCTTCCATGGCTTCTTCATCTTCCATGGCGTCTTCATCTTCCATGGCTTCTTCGTCTTCCATGGCTTCTTCGTCGGTCGCGGCCTCGGTGGTCGATGGTTCATCGACCTCAGTGCCTGCGCCGTCGTCGCTCGAACCGCACGCCGCCGCGATCATTGCGAATGCCATGAACAACGCGACCACGCCGGGTCGGATCCACGATTTCCTAACTTCTTTCATTCTGAGTCCCCTCGTTGCAAGAACAGCGCAGAGTCTTCTCAAACGCTGATTTGATATAGTATCATTCGTAATCGAACTAATCGATTTCGAAAAGGTAGCACTCGCGGGGGCGCAATGTCCTGCGCGGTGCGGATGAGGAATTCGGGCACATGATGTCGTCGACGGAATATCGAGCGTCACTCGACGATGGCCGTCGGGTCTTCTTCGGTGGCGAAAGGGTCGCTGACGTTCGCACCCATGAAGTCATTGGGCCGTGCGCCGACATCGTCGCCGCGAGCTACGACCTCATCAGCGAGCGGTACCCCGATGGCAGTCCGTTCACACTGACCCCGCGATCGCTCGAGGACTTACGGGCTGCCAATGATGCGATCCGGCCGCTCGGGATCATGACGCTCCTTACGTATGCGTCGATGATGGCAATGTCGACGGCGGCGTCGCGGATCGGTGAAGCCGCGCCAAACAGCGAGTACCCCGAAAGAATTCGGGGGATGCTCGAGGAGTTTCGCGAGCGCGATGTTCGCTTCGCGCAGTGCATCACCGACGCAAAGGGAGACCGGCGCCTCCCGCCGGGCAAACAATCCGATCCCGATGCCTACACCCGGGTGGTCCGCCGATCGGCAGAGGGCGTGTGGATCCGAGGCGCGAAGCTACATATCACCGGAGCGTCACTGGCCCACGAACTTATGGTGATCCCAACCAAGGCCATGAAGCCCGGCGAGGAGGACTACGCAATAGCGTGTTGTGTCCCCGTCGGTAGCGAAGGCGTCACCATCGTCGACACCTCGACCGCCCCCAGTCGCGCCGAGGTGCCCGAGTCGCCGTTCTCCTCGCACGACAGCTTTCCCGAAGCCATGGTGATCTTCGAGGATGTGTTCGTTCCGAACGACCGCATCATGCTCGATGGCGACATTGGATTCGCGTCGATCTTCGCCCATTCACTCGGCCTCTGGGAGCGGGTCGCGGGCCTCACCCACATGGTCGATGACGCCGATCTGCTGGTGGGTTTGGCCCATCTCATCGCCGAGGCAAACGGTCTTCTCAAGGTGTCACACATCAACCAGAAGATCTCCGATCTCATCATGCATGCCACCATGTTGCGAGCCTCGCTCGAAGCCGCACTGGGACACGGTTCGCAGGGCCACGACGGAACCGTGTTCCCGAACGAGCTCTACACCAACGCCGGAAAATACTTCGGGGCCTCGAGCTGGCACCCAATGGTCCAAAAAGTGCAGGAAATCGCCGGAGGCTCGGTGATTACGGCTCCCACCCGTGCCGACATGGACAATCCCGAGATCGGCCCTGCGGTGAAGCAGCACATGGCAGGCGCCACGGGCGATGGCGAGTATCGCGCCCGGCTCTTTCACGCCATCAAAGACCTCACCGCCGGAAACTTCGGCGGTTGGAAGGCGGTCACCAAAGTGCAGGGAGGCGGAGGGCTCTACGCCCAACGAATCGTCACCCGGAAGCACTTCGACCTCGACGCAGCTCGCGATGCAGCGTTGGCCGCCACCGGACTCTCCGTACCTCCGCCCGTGGCCGACACCCCATGAGCAAGCGGCCCTTCCCTGTTGAAGCTGGCCATGTGCTCACCTTTGCCCGCTCGATAGGCGACGAAAACCCGGTCTATCGCGACGTCGACTACGCCAAGGACAAAGGGTTCGCAAACATCATTGCTCCGCCGACTTTCACCCAGGGCGCAGCACACTTCGACGAGGAGTATCCGGGCCGGCCGCAGCCGGGCCAGCCATGGATTGGTTCCGGCGCAACCCCAACCGGAGTCGTGGACGATGGTTCGACCAACCAGGGAACCGAGATGCACGCCGAGCAGCATTTCGAGTACCACCGGCCGGTCATGGTGGGCGATGTTCTCACCACAACAACCCGGGAAGGCGAAACCTGGACCAAGGAAAGCAAACGAGCCGGCACGCTCACTTTCACGGAACGGATTTTCGACTACACCGACCAAACCGGAGCCTTGGTGCTCACCGTGCGCGAGGTCGCCGTGCGCACCGAGAACCCGGTGGAGGGTTAGTGGGCTCAGCCAGCACGAACTCGTCCTGGTCGGTCGGTGCGACCAAATCGGATGTGTTGGTCAAGGAGCTGACCCGAGCCCAGATCGTGATGTACGCCGGCGCGTCGGGCGACTACATCCCGCTACACACCGATGAGGTTTACGCCAAAGAGGTTGCCGGCTACCCGTCGGTGTTCGCCCACGGCATGCTCACGATGGGTCTGGCCGGCGTGTTACTCACCGACTGGTTCGGCGATGGCACCCTGCGGACCTTTGGCGGACGCTTTCGCAACCAGGTTTGGCCCGGCGATACGCTCACCGGCCACGCGGAAATCGTGGCCGTCACCTCGGTTGAAGAGAACGGCGCAACCATCGAGATTGTCGAGGCGACTCTCGATGTTGTGAACCAAGACGGCGCCGTCGTTTTTCAAGCGACCGCGTCGGCTGCGCCAGCTCTCTCCTAGGCGACTCAGCCGCCGATGTAGGTGTCGACCACCGACGTCAAACCTTCAGTGATAAGTGGGTCGTCGGTAAGCGGTCCGACCATGGCGGCCATCGCCGCGTCGCGGGTGGACAAACCGGCTGACGCAAGAGCGCCGGCTGCGATAAGGGTTCGAGTCGACGCAACCTCGCGTAGACCAAAGTCATCGAGGCGCCGAATCGCACCAGCCAAGGTGATGAGCTCATCGACGGTGGAGTCGGTTGCTCCGGTTTCGTGCAACACGATTTCTCGTTCGAGTTCCGCCGGCGGAAAGCCGAGTTCGATCGCCACCATTCGCTGCCGGGTGGAGACCTTCAGGTCCTTCAGCACACTCTGATACCCCGGGTTGTACGACACGACGAGACCAAAACCTGCGGCGGCCTCGACCCGCTGGCCGCCGAGCCGTTCAAGCGACAGCTCCCGCCGATGGTCGGCCAGAGGGTGGATAGCCACAATCGTGTCTTGTCGAGCCTCGACGATTTCGTCGAGGTAGCACAACGATCCCTCGCGCACCGACCGAGTCATCGGCCCATCGACCCAGACGGTGTCGCCTCCTTGGAGCACGTGTCGCCCGAGAAGATCCGACGCCGTGATGTCTTCGTGGCACGAGACCGTGTTCAGCCCAACTCCGAAACGATGCGCCATGAACTCGACGAAGCGGGTCTTTCCGCAGCCGGTGGGCCCTTTCAACATGACCGACAAGCCAGCGTCGTACGCCGCGGCGAACACCTCGACCTCGTTGCCGACAGGCACGTAATAGGGGCCTTCGGTTTCTTCGGCTACTTCCTGCACCATGCGGTTCTTTCTTCTCTTTGTTCTCTTTGTTCTTTTGTATCGGTCATGTTCCCGTGCGGTGGCTTGCCCATCAACTGCGTTCATCGACTGCGACGGCCATCGCCGCCGCCAAGGATGACTCGATCAGTCCATCGATGTGCGTGGGCAACGATGTGGGGTCGTCGAGCTGGAGGTGCGTGGTGTTCCCCCACAGTCGTTCGAGCTTCTCAGGCGATGTCGTTCCCCCAACGCTGATACACGCGCAGCCTATTCCTTTGCGATGTGCCTCATCGATTGCCCGACGAGTGTCCTTTTCGGCGTAGACATCTTCGTAGTCGTCATCGTAGGGAAATCCGTCGGACAGCACGATAACGACCTTGTTTGCGGTGCCGCCCTTCTTGGCGATCACGTGGCTTGCGTGTCGCACCGCTGCCCCGAGTCGGGTGTAGCCGCCAGGCTGGATTCGCAGAAGCCGTTGACGCTCCATTCCGTGAAAGCGTTCGTCAAACTCCTTGATGGCAAGGAACCTCACGTTTTGTCGACCGCGAGAATTGAATCCGAACGCCGCCACCCGGTCGCCGACCTTGTCGAAACCATCGATGAGATCGGCGGCGAGTTGGCGTTGCATCGTCCAGACCGGCGACGAGTCGGAACTTTGCGTGGTGGACCCCGAGGCGTCGACCAGCACAAAGATGCTGAGGTCGCGGGCGGTCTTTCGGCGCGCCTCGTACACCGCAGAGTCTTCGGCATGTCCCAGAGAAAGAGCGACCGCGTGTTCGACGAGCGCGCTGGGATCAAGCGTGTCGCCATCTCGTAGGTGGCGGTGTCGCTCGTGGGTGAGTCCAACCCGTGCGAGCCGATTTCGCACTCTTGGGTTCGGTGGATCCAACGCGGAATCTGGGGGAGAGAGCGGCGGTTCGTACTCGCCGACCGTGCAATACGCCGGTCGGTACCGCCGGCGCGTCGCGTCCCATTCGGGGTAGTGCCGCCCCCAGGCCAACCCGCCCTCCATCCGGAAATCCACCCCCGGTGGAAGGGTTACCAACTGCGCGTTCTCGCTGACCGAATCGGAGCTCTTCATCGAACCGATCGTCATGTCGTCGCCGTCGCTGCCCGACTCGGATTTCTCTCGGCTGCCCATACCCATCTGTTTGCGGAGGGCTCGAAAAACCGGGTTCTCGAGAAGTGCGCTCGAAAGGAAGTTCTCCATCACTTTGGACTCCGAGCTGTCCTCGTCGTCGTCGAGTTCGTCCATCTCGGCATCGCGGCGTTTCGATTGGAGCTGGCGTTCGGTCAATTTCGCCCGCAAACCACGAGCGCCGGCTCCCTTGAGGAGCGCCTTTGGCTGAATGGTCCCTACCCGTTCGGGAGGTTCGGGCACATCCAGGTGGTGCACGGCAAGTTCTAATGACTCACTTGGGCTTTGGGAAGCAAATGCACTCGCCAGCGCGAAGACCTCGCGAAATCGCGGGGGGACCGGGATCGTCTTTTCGTTGACGGTTCGCCACAGTTCGAGCGCCATGTACCGGCGGATCGCCGAATGTTTTGCCCGAAGTGGGGCGATGTGTGTGGGATGCAAACTTCCCTGTGCGGCCAGTGCACTTTGGGCAACGACGGCGATTGGGACGTCGTTGCGATCGGTGGCGTGGGGCACGATGACAACGTCATCTGCGATGTAGGCAAGTTCGACGTCGTCGAAACGAACCCCGATACGGCGACCGGCTACTGCGCTTGCGAGCACCCCGAGCTGCCCCTCATAGGGCGATGGTTCTTGCGCCGTATCGTCGCGGTTCACTCGTCGGTGGGGTTTAGCGTCGGCGCGCCGTCCTCGGAGATTGTTGAGGTGCCCTCGCTGATTCGGGCGAGTTCGCCATCGATATTTACGTACCAGCCACCCTCTCGCGGGATCGGGACATTTGGACCCGAGCAGGAGAAGTCGGTGCCGGGGCCACACATCTCGTTCAGCATGTACGAACGTTCGTTCAGGATCGACTCGGGCCACGGGTCGGCATGCATCGCAAAGGGCTGGAGCGGAAGGTTGTACACCGTGAAGAACGCAACGTTGATCATGCCCGTGACCGCAAGGAAGCGCAGCCAGTTCAGTTTCTTGTCGGTCTTCGAGCGAAGTTCTTCAAGGCCCCGCTCGGCGAGGGATTCACCCTTGTCGTTCCGGAAGTAGATCATGCTGCCCCACGCGGTCCATGCCGCAGTGAAGGTGAGCCACTCATAGAGGGGGTATTGGTAGTACTCGCCGCCCCAAAGCGACAACGATCGAATCGCACCCGGGTATGCGTACAACCCGAAGCGCAGGAAGATGGTCTCGACGATGAAGACGATGACCGAGCAGGCGGCGAATCCAATGGCGACAATGCCAACGGTGCCCATCTCGGGGTAGCGCGCTCGAGCCCGCTTCATCACCCTCGCCACGATGGAGGAGAACGTAAACGCGATGATGCCGTAGACCGGGAGGAGGAAGAACAATGGGGCGGCCATGTTGTGTGAGTTCGGCGCAAGCCATCCCGGAATGCTCGACGCCCAGCTGCCGAAGTCGTACACGCCAGCGTTGTAGGTGGCCCAGTTCTGGAAGTAGTTGAGCATGGGGTCTTGCCAGAACACCAGGTACAGGCCGGCCACCATGTAGCTGTCGAGGCCGAGCGGTTGGCCTCTCCTCCACGGCCGCACAAAGAAGAAGTAGAGCCCGAGAACGCCACAGGTGGCACCGATGGCTTGAAACGCCCAGATCCCAGCGGATATCTGGCCGGGGATGGTGTCGGGGCCCGGGTCGGTTGCGTTGAAGTTTCCGCTCAGGAAGATCCAATGGAAGAAGGCATATCCCTGGATTGCGATGGCAACGACGCCTGCGGCGGCCCACCACTTGATCGGCGACACCTTCCGCGGTTCGGCAACCGAAATCGGCCGGGCGGATACTGGAGCGTTCAGAACAGCCATGTTTTCCCTTTTCTCCCTGTCTCCCCTGGTTCCCCTTCGATCGGCAGTCGACGATGTCGGAGGTTGCGCGCAACTGTGGATTGCCGCAGAGCATCGCTTGAAGCGAAGCCAGTTTTGCTAAGTATGCGGTCTCCCCACCATGCAAGTCAAGTCCGAATTATTCGAAATTGAACCACCTGGTGGCCGGCCCAAAACCACACCAAACCGCGACTGTTAGACGAGCCGGGTTGGGGCGGTTGGGCCGAAAATGCGCCGTTATGCCGGCGACTCGTACCGACCGCGGTCGAGGGGCAGCGTGAGGAATGTGGCAACCCCAGGTTCAGCTGCACACACCGATGGGACGGCGTTCACTCCGCGCGAGGCGGCCGCAATTACCGCGTCCTCGACGTCGCTTCGCCCGTTGAGACCCTTGGTGAGGCGAATTTCGAGGGGCGGCTCGCCTTCGATCGTGACGGTGTAGCCCTCGCCCTGCGCCCAATCCGGCCGTTGTGAGGGCTTCAGGCGACTGACATGTTCAATCGTGAGCAGCGGTTTGCCGTCGACGATTGCGTCCCACCAGAACCGCATCGCCGAGACCGTGCCTTTCGTAATTGTTCCGGCGGCAATTTCGAAGTCTTCCTCGGCGTATTCGACCTCCACGTCGGCAGTGATGGCTTCGATCGTTGCGCCGAGCCCGTCGGCGACGAGGTACATCGCTGGTGCCTGGAACGGTGTCATAGCTTCCACGAAGCCCTTAACCTGCGGACCGGGCGGACTTCCAAACTGCATGGTGTCGAAGATCATGACCGAAGAGTCATAGCTGGAATAGTCCAGGATCTCTCGCGTGACGATGCGGTCAATCCTGCTACAAAGACTTGAGGCAATAAGTCCCTGCGCTTCTGCAATGAATCCGGGGTCGATTCCGGTGAAGTGAAAGGTCGTCCCTCCGGTGTCGCACGCGTCGAGAAGCGCTTGGCGCATCTCAGGCGGCACGGTCGCCTCATGCATAAAGGGCGGATGAATGAGGCTGATGAGATTCTTGCCAGAAGCCAAAATCGCACACAGGCCTTCGAGACCCATGTCGGGTGTGGTGGGGATGGCTCCCATCCACAGAACGCAATCGGCCTCGAGGGCGAGCAGAGCCGCTTCATCACTGGTGCCGGTGACGCCGACCGGGTCGATGCCGGCAATCGTTCCGACGTCGACGCCTTCCTTCGCCGGATCCCAGACTCGAACCCCAACCAGTTCCATGTCGGTGCGGGACGCAATCGCACGGATAGCGGCTTTCCCGGCGTTTCCCGTTCCGAACAGAATGACTCTCAACATTATGAATCCCATCTCCCTTGTGTTTGCGGCGACGATATCACCCAATATTGCTCAATATCGAATAATTCATTTTCGATATAGTATTCAACGAGGCGAGCAATCGTTCCCTGGAGGGTCGCAGTGAAGGTAGAAGGCAAGGTCGCAGTCGTTACTGGTGGAGGCAGCGGTATCGGGCGCGCATTGGTCGTCGAACTGGTAGGGCAAGGCGCGCGGGTCTACACGGTTGACAAGGACGGTGAGGGCCTCGAAGAAACTCGACGCTTGGCAGGGGGCGACGCTGTCGCCATCGACACTCTCGATGTCACGAACCGGTCAGGTGTCTACGAACTGCCGGCGAGGGTCATCGAGCGCTTCGGCGCGGTCGATGCGTTGATTAACAACGCCGGCGTCGCTCACCCTCGAGCAGGCATCGAGGAACTCGACGAAGAGCTGATTCATTTGGTCATGGATATCAACTTCTTCGGCACGCTTCACTTGACGCGCGCCTTTATCCCACACCTGAAGACGCGACCAGAGGCCCATATCGCCAACATCAGCAGCCTGGTCGCCCTGAACGCCACAGCGGGCCAGATCATGTACGCGTCTTCGAAGGGCGCCATAAAGTCGTTCACGCAGGCGCTGGCTCTTGATCTCGCCGAAACGAGCGTGGGCGTTACTCTCGTACTGCCCGGAGTCGTCCGATCAAACTTCATCGAGAACTCGGGCCTCCAGTCTGCTCCTGGCGAAGAGCCAGTCGACGCGAAGATTCCCCAGATGGACGCCGACGAGGCCGCGGCGAAGATCGTGAAGGGCATTGAACGGAACAACGAGCGGCTCCTTGTTGGCGGAGACGTTCGCTTTGTCGATGCGCTCGCACGCGTGAGCCCTACCCTCACTTCAAAACTCTTGGCACGGGTGGCGAAGTCTCTACTACCGGACTGAAAACATGACCATCGATTCTGAGACAGGCAAAAACTTCGATCACCTTGAGGTGTTCGACCAGCAGCAGGAGCATGTGCTCGCCGAGCTCGCAACTCGTCGTAGCGAATGCCCGCTTCAACACACCGACGCGCACGGCGGCTTTTGGGCGCTGTTCGACTACTCGACGATCAGCGAGGTCGCTCGAGACACCGAGCACTTCTCGTCGATCGGCGGCGTGGTGATCCCTCCGCACGGCTTTCCGATGGAGTTGCCCCCAATCGAAGCTGACCCGCCTGAGCACGGCCAGTTTCGGGGTCCGATGCTTCGACACTTCTCGCCGGCGGCCGTCGAGAAGCTGGCCGGACCGATGCGCGAGATGGTCGTCGAACTTATTGGCCGCTTCGAGACAAAGGGCGTCGCCGACCTTGCGAAAGAGCTCAACATTCCGTTCCCCGGCATGACCATCGGCTTGATCATGGGCGTCTCACCGGACGAGATCGAAAAGCTCAAGGGCTGGACCTACAAGCTGATGCTGGATCTCTCGGATCTCGAAGCGATCGGCGAGGCGCTCGCGTTCTTCGACGACCTCTACACCCGGCGCGTCGCCGAGCCGGCCGACGACTTCCCAAGCACTGTGCTCGAACTCGTGATCAACGACGAGCCGGTCACCCACGAGCAGTTCCTTGCCATCATGGCGATGGTGACCTTTGCTGGCCTCGAAACGACCGCGAACTCTGCATCGCACATCTTCGATGTCCTCGACCAACAACCCGAGCTGAGGAAACTTCTCGCCGACCAACCCGATCGCATTCCGAACGCGATCGAAGAGCTTCTGCGCTACATCTCACCCCTGCCAGCTAGTTCACGAACGACGAAGTGTCCGGTAGACCTCGGCGACACGCAGCTGGGGGCTGGCGAGCGGATCCTCATGAACTGGATGGCCGCGAACCACGACCCCGTCGAGTTCGAATCCCCCGGCACCATCGACATCGATCGGTTCCCAAACCGACACTATGTCTTCGGCGCGGGCCCCCACCGATGCCTCGGCCTACATCTCGCCCGGGTGCAGCTCCGCATCATGGTCAAGGAGGTCCTCGCCCGGCTGCCGGACTACGAGATCGAGCGCACTGGTATCGAGCGCTACATCGGAGTGACCCGAGGCATCGCAGCCCTTCCCATCACCTTCACGCCCTCTTAAAGCGGCTGCACACCGCTCAAGCGAGCTCCTAGGGCTTGAACGGGCTCACTGATCGGCGGATGGAATCTCCGATCGGCGAGTCGGCTCACCGTCGAGGGCGACGAACGAGCCATGCGATGGGAACAGATGGTTCGGTTCTGGCCCGGGTACAAGACCTACCAGGCCCGCACCGAGCGCCAGATCCCCATCGTGAAGCTCGTAGTCGAATCGGTATCTCTTCGAGACAACGTCGGCACCATCTAGAGGCCGACCTCGGCTAAGCCGGAGTGAACTCGGCGGTCATGTGTTTGATGCCGTTGATGAACGGCGAGCGGAGATAGTCGGGTTCGCCTTTCACTTCGATATCGGGGAGCCGGTGGAGCAGCTCGCGGAAGATGGTGGCGAGCTGCCGGCGGGCAAAGTGGGCACCGAGGCAGAAGTGCGGGCCGGGGCCGCCGAACCCTACCTGGGCGGAGTTGTCGCGGGTGATGTCCATCTCGTTCGGACGGTCGAAGACGCGTTCATCTCGGTTGGCCGAGCCATACCAGAGCACCACCTTGTCGCCCTCGTTAAACGTGTGGTCGCCCAACTGCACACCATCCTGGGTGACCGTGCGGCGGAAGTGGATGACCGGTGACGATAGGCGAACAATCTCTTCGACGGCGCCGCCAATACGGCCCTCGAAGTCGTCCATCAGCAGGGCCCGCTGGTCGGGGTTGTCGGTCAACAACTTCAGGCCATGGCTGGTTGCGTTGCGGGTGGTCTCGTTGCCCGCCGCGCACAGCAACACAAAGAACGACGCCAATTCGTCATCGCTCAACGTCTCGCCATCAATTTCAGCATTGATAAGCGCCGACGTGAGGTCGTCGGTCGGGTTGCTCCGCCGCTCGGCCGCCAGGCCGTTCATGAGTTCGGCGAGGGTGGCACCCGCGCCGATGAACGCCTCGAGAGGGTTGGTTCCCTCTTCGACAAACTCAGGATCGCCGCTCGACAAGATGATGTTGGTCATGTCGAACACCATCGTGTGTTCCGATTCGGGGATACCCATGAGATCACAGATAAGGCGTAGCGGAAGCTTTGCCGACACTTCGTGCACAAAATCGATGGAACCCTTGTCGGCCACGCCGTTGATCACATCGCGCGCCTGGGTGACGATGGCCTCGTTCAGTTGTTCGAGCATGCGAGGTGTGAAACCTCGAGACACGATACGCCGAAGGCGGGCATGACGAGGATCGTCCATGTTGATCATCGACCCGAAGAACTCGAGCATCTCGGGCGGCAGATCGGCGATGTTCGAACCTTTGCCAGAACAGAACAGCGCCGGCTGCTTGCTGGCGGCCATCACTTGGTCATGACGCACCAGCGACCAGAACCCCGGTCCGGGCGGCATGATGACTTCACCGTCGACCTCGATACCCCGCTCGTTGCTGAAGAACAGCTCGTCGGAGTCCCGCAGCTGAGCGAAAACTCCTTCGCGGTCCTCCCGTGGTCCGGCCCAAAAGCCGTCGACGTCAGAGAGGGTGTCGGCATCAAAGGAAAAAGCAGTGTTCGGTTGCATCAGCCAATCCTAGAGCCCCGATTCTCAGCAAAGAAATGGGCAATAGCTGGTTGTCTGCACAGAAACAACGGCGCCGCCCTACTTCGAAAACGAACTGGCGGGCAGGCCGGTGTCGCCGTGTTCGATTGCGTCGCAGAGCTGTGTGATGAATCTCACAACCCGTGTAGGTTCTGGGCCATGAGTCTTTGGCTGGTTGCCGTTGCGTTCGCGTTCGGTTTCGCGGCCAAGGCGGCTCGATTGCCGCCGCTCGTTGGCTACCTTCTGGCCGGGTTCGTGCTCCACGCGGTCGGCATCGAGGCTACGCAATCGATCGAGCTCATCTCCGACGTCGGGATACTGCTTCTCCTCTTCGGAATCGGCCTAAAGATGGAGCTGCGAACGCTGGCTCGACCAGCGGTGTGGGCTGGCGCAACCGTACATTCGATCTCCTCGTCGCTACTTGTGGGTGGGGCACTGATCCTTGCCGGTGCCGTAGGGATCCCGCTGGCGAGTTCGTTATCTGTTGCTGAAGCCTTCCTCGTCGGGTTCGCCTTCTCGTTTTCGAGCACCGTGTTCGCAGTGAAGGCCCTCGAGGACCGAAACGAGACGTCGTCCCTACAGGGCCGTATCGCAGTGGGAACACTTGTCGTTCAGGACATTTTCGCTGTGCTGTTTCTTACGTTCGCCGTAGAGGAAAAGCCGTCACTGTGGGCGATCCCCGTGCTGATCGCTGTGGTGCTGGCCGGACCGATCTATGGCTGGGTACTCGACCGCGTCGGCCACGGAGAACTGCTTTTGCTGCTCGGCCTTGCGCTAGCGGTGGGCGTCGGAGCGGAGGGGTTCGATGCCGTTGGGCTCAAACCGGACCTCGGCGCACTCATCGTGGGCCTCACACTGTCTCGACACCCGCGTTCGTCTGAGTTGGCCGAAACGCTTCTTGACCTCAAGGACGTGCTGCTTATCGGCTTCTTCCTGTCGATCGGCCTCGGAGGTATACCGACCTGGACCGAACTCGCCGTTGCTGCGGGCATTCTGACGCTGCTTCCCTTGAAGACGCTGGGTTTTCTCGCGCTAATCACCGCGTTCGGGTACCGGGTTCGCACCGCCTGGCACTCGTCGATATCGCTGTCGACGTTTAGCGAGTTTGGCCTCATTGTTGCCGTGGTTGGTGTAGAGCGAGGGTTCCTCGAGTCGGCCTGGACAACGACGATTGCGCTGGCAGTAGCAGTTTCGTTCGCTCTTGCTTCGCCCGTGAATCGATCCCGGTATGACCTGTACTCGATGTTTTCAAAAAGGCTTCTTAGGTTTGAACGCTCCATCGTGCAACCCGATGACGCATTGATCGACCCCCAAGATGCGAAAGTGATCGTCTTTGGCCTCGGCCGGGTTGGCGAGGGCGCCTACGACGCCCTCGTACAACGCCGTGGAGAAACCGTCCTCGGCGTCGACCGCAACATCGAGACCATCGATCGCAATCACCAAGCCGGACGCAACGTCGTCCGAGGCGACGCCCTCGATCCCGAGTTCTGGGAACGTCTGTGCTTCACAAACACCATCGAACTTGTCGTGCTCGCCATGAGCGACCACTCCGCCAATCAGGTTGCGGTAACCCGAGTCCGAGAGTTTTTGCCACGTGTGCGCATTGCGGCAACTGCTAGCCGCGTTGACGAAGTAGCCAACCTCACCAGCTCTGGAGTCGACGTGGCCCGAAATCTCTACGAAGAAGCCGGCCAAGGTCTTGCCGATGACGCCTGCGACCTTCTCGACCAGACCAAACCGGCGTGAGCGAGGCCTAGCTGAGCCTGTCAGTGGTGGTCGGTAGCTTGGTTGTAGGCCGGTCGTATACCGCTCTCCCCGGTGCTCCCCACCGAAACCTGACCCGAACCCTCCCC
>CALJDK010000063.1 GCA_938023735.1 uncultured Acidimicrobiales bacterium | reverse complement strand
ACGAGTCGGCAAGCAGCGCAACAGACCGTGAGACCCAGCCAACACTAAATTCGGCGACGAACAGCACTGCGTTGATGGCCAGCACGATCCAGAGGACCCGTCGTTGCTCGTCGCGCAACTGGACGAGTTCGTCAGTCTTCGATCCGCAACAGTCGGCCATCATTCCAGTGTGGCAGAACAGGGCAACAAGTATGCAGAAGTTCGCCGCATCTACCGCCCAGATCTCAAGGCGCTCACCATGTGGAGATTCCCGTGTCAACCGAGCCGTCAGATCCGAAGCGAGGCGTGAGCGCTAGCCGTTTCGATCCGGATGACACAATCGCGTCGCTCAACCCTGAACGAGCCGGTTGGAGCCGCTGCCGCCGAACAGTCGGTCGTTGCCCCGGCCACCAAAGATTGCGTCGTCCCCCGAGCGCCCACGAAGCACGTCGGCACCTCGACCACCACGCAAAATGTCGTCGCCGGCGCCGCCGATTATCCGGTCGCGGCCCGGTCCACCAGCCACCACATCGTCACCATCGCCGGCGTAAACCCGATCGCCACCGGCGTCACCGCGAACGATGTCGTCGCCCGGGCCGCCGTAAAGAAGATCGTCGCCGCCACTCCCCCACAACTCATCATTGCCAGCTCCGCCAAGAACGATGTCGTCACCATCGCCGGCGAACACTTGGTTATCGCTGGAGCCAGCGCATATCCAATCGTGGCCATCGGTACCCATGATCACGGGCTCGTCGGAGTAGATGAGATTGAACCCCACGGGTGGGCGACCGCACTCAGGCTCCTGCGCAGACACCAGAGGAATCCACGTGGCCCAAGCCAAGATTCCTATCAACAACGCCGCCGCTCGACGGTTCAACATCGCACACTTCCTTCCATCACGCATCTCAGATGCTCAGACCAAAACCAACAAGGTCGTTGTAGCCAGCTCGCGCCGGCTACAACGACCCACTGTTGGGGGGACCCGCCACCTCTGGTGCTAGCCGACCGCCACCGGCTTGCACTTTCCATTGCTGCCAGCATCGAAGATTTCCTTCACGCTCGCTGCTGACAGCTGAGTGTTGAACAGCTCAAGCTCATCGAGCTGACCTGCATAGGCACCGTTACCGCTGAGGTCGCTGTTACCGATGATCATCGGACCACCGTCGATCGACTCAGGCCGCAACGAAACCGTTCGAGTACCGACCAGCTCACCATCGAGGTAGTAGCTGGCCTGACTTGGACCAAAGCTGTACGAGATAGCCACCAGGTGCCACTCGCCATCGCGGAAGCCGTCGGTGGCCACGCCATAGTTGCTGCCATTGATCTGAAGACCAATCTGATCGCGCCAGGTGTATACGTGGAACCCAGCCGAGAAATCGTCGGTCCGGTTATCGAACATCGCAATCGCACCGAGGCGGTCATCGGTGGTCTTCATCCAGAAGTCGATGGCAAAGTCGCCCTCGCTCTGGTTGAACCGCTCGGTACCGGGGGCACTGAACCGGTCATCGACGCCATCGAACGTTGCCGCTCCATCAACGAGGCCCGGTGCCATCGTTGCGCCAGAAGGCGTAATGCCAGGCAATCCGCCGCCGCTGATCTCTTCGCCGGCCACATCAAAGGGGTACCAGCCGATCATTCCGGGAGGCGGTGCCGCACACGGCTCACACCCGGGAATGATGCGGTTGAGCAGCAGCTGGATCCGACGACCGAACTTGTCGAGGTCCTTGAAGAGACGGTTGAGGTCGCCCTCATACGCATCGAGCAGCGACTCGAGCACGCAGTCACAAATCACCTCAGCCTGCTCGCCGTATACCTCGAGAAGTCGCTCTTGCAGCAGCTCTTTGGTGTCTTCAACCGTTACCCGACACTTGCCCGCAGGGCCCGCGTCGTAGATGCCCTTGACTTCTTCGTCGGTGAGCTGACGGTTGAACACCTCGAACTCATCGAGCGAGCCGGTGAGTGGTTCGTTGCCACCCAGTTTGAACTTCTTGCCAAGGACCACACGTGGCCCATCGAAGCTCTGTCCAAGCCGACGGAAGTTGAAGCTGTCGCGGTGAACGCCATCGACATAGATCTTGCCGATGCCACCGGTGGTGTTGATGCTGAACGCAACGAAGTGCCACTCGCCATCTGCGATCTTCACGAACGACTTTGCCGTGTGGCTCTCGCCGTTCAGCTGAATACCCGGACGTCCGCGCCACGTGTACACGTTGAAGCCCGACTTCTTGTTGCGCCGGTTATCGAAGATTACATCGGGCATCCGGTCGGTGTCGGTGGTCTTGATCCAGAAGTCGACACTGAAATCGCCTTCGCCGAGTTGAAGGTCGGGCTTGCGGACCTGCACGTTGGCGGCCTTGCCGTCGAACTGCACCGCTGCACCTACCGGGCCGGATACTCGCTTGGCCTTCTTTTTCATTTTGCCGACCGGTTGGTTGCCGGATAGATCGGGCACACGTTTGCCCTTGCCGTCGCGTTCGAACCCCCACCAGGCGGTCATGCCCGACGGCGGCTCCACGCAGGCAACGTCGAGGCCTTCGGCTTCGGCCTCTTCTTCGGCTTCAGCCTCGTCGTTTTGTGCTGAGGCTTGGGGGGCAAACACCAAGCCGCTCGCTAGTACGACGAGCGCGGTAAGCAGCGCGAAGAGTGATCTTCCGCCGAACCCCACGCTGTTGTGTTCACAGCGATTCATATTGTTCTCACTTTCTTGACGATGCTCAGGTCAGTTGCCCACCTCGAACCCGCTCGAAGTGGGGAGCATCCGGTCAACTGACGAATGAGCGGCCGACTTCGTTGACACGAATCGCAGAAAGATTCGAGGAATGGTCCGTATGGCCCATGCCGGCGCTCGGTACTGTCAACGAAAAGCGGGACGAGATCGTCAGATCGGTATGAACACAACGAGCGGGGAAGCAAGCGGTGGGTCGGAAGCGACGGCCAGCGCGCCCGGACGCATCAGGCTGATGCTCTCCGGTGGCGGCCATCGGGCGATGATCGGCAGCATCGGCGCCGTACTCTACCTAGTGCTCACCAACTGGTGGTACCGGGTCGATGAAGTGGTGTCGGTGAGCGGCGGATCGGTCACCAACGCAGCCCTCATTGGCGCGGCCTCGGAAGAACCGCAAGATCAGATCGACACCCTCCGCGGTCTGTACGACACCATTCGCGCCGACCGGGCCCGCCCGTGGAGCACGCCGGGACGATTCGGGTGGACCGTCGCCACGCTGATGCCATCATTTCTCGTCGTAGCGGTATGCCTGTCGGCCTTTGGCATCATCGACTTCATTTCGATTCCGCAAACCGCGTGGGTTGGAATGCTGCTCGGAATCCTTGGACCGCTTGTGGTGGTGCAGGCCGGACGTCGAACATTCAGCCGCTACGTGTACAACTACGTGAAACGCACGGCCGGCACCGACAAACTGCAGCTCGGAGCACTGAGTACCCGCAACCGGCAACACGTAATCTGCGCCACAGGCCGGGCCAGCGCCCAGACCTACTACCTGTGGGCAGGCGGATCGCACTTCTCAAGCGGGGGCGACATGGCGACACCACGAGCGCAACAAGCGCCAGACCCCGACATGCTCGGGGTGGCCGCACAATCGATGCGAGTCGCCGAAGCCGCCTACGCGTCGTGCTCGTTGCCAGCCCTCGGAATCCTCACCCTTCCCGATACGGTCACCCACCACAAGGCCATACCCGGCGAGGTGCTCATCGATCCGGGATGGACCGGAAAGTTCGGACAGCAGGTATCGGATCGTCTCGAAGCGAGTCGAGCCGAAGAAACCCACAACGATGATCCCAACGCACCGAAGATCATCGTGATCGATGCCGGTACCCGAACATCACCGCAGGGTCGCATGGGGCAGTTCTTCAGCCGGTTCAGCATCATCGCATTGCTCGGCCGTTGGAACAGCCTGTCTGGCGACGCCGTATATGTGAACGACCTTATCGACGCACTCAGCGCCTCGGTCTTGGTGCGATTTAGCGACGCCGACAGCGACGAGATCTCCACTGGTGCCGTTCGCCCAACCGCACCAATCGACCCCCTCACCAACACCGACACCACCTCGTACCGAACGGCCGGCCAGATCTGGCACCGGTTCGAACAACTCCGAGCCGATACCGCAAAGATCACCCTCTTCAACGTGACCGAACCACGCGGTTTCGACGCGATTGTGGCGGGATTCGTGGGCACCTACATGGCCCTCGAACCCAACCCCGATGGGGTCGACCTCTACCGACTACTCGAACTGGCTGGCGAACGATTCGGCGTCGGCGACAGCTTGGCCACCCATTGGGATCCGCACTTCAGCCACGCTGCGCTGCCAACCGCCGGCTAGTCCGAAACCTGCGTCGGCGCTGAAAAAAGACCCGCCACGAGGGCATCAGCAACGGCTTGGTGTTCGGCGGCCCGTTCGGCTCGACCCAACACCATCGCAAGTTTCGCAAGTGCGGTATCGAGCGCACCGAATGACACCACACCGGCCCACGCCATCGTTCCCGCAAACGGTTCGAGCTGGCCGTAGAGCAATTCGGCGGCCGCACGATCCTCAATGCCAGCAACCGCATCGGCCAACAGCACCATCACGCCCTTCCAGCCAAAGTCGGGAATGACCGCAGCGAACTCGTCGGACGAAACACGACCAAGGCTCTCGGCTGCCAAATCGATCTCGCCCGCCGCAACAGCCGAAGCGGCGATCAACGCATGCAACGTAGAGAAGTCGGGGCGCCCAGCCAGGGCAGCCTGGGCGACACCGAGAAGACCAGCAAGGCGACCCCTGGCACGCTCGACCGCCACCAGAATGATCAGCTCGAGATCCGAACTCCACGCATCGCCATACAAACGCTTCCCAGCGGCAACTGCAGCGCCAAGATGTTGCTCGGCCGCATCGGGGTCGCCGGTTGCTAGCGCGTAAGCCGACTCGGTGAACGCCATACCGAAGTCACGATTTCGACGTTGCACGAGCGGCGTGAGCGAGCGCAGCTCGACGATGAGCCGATCGAGCGCTGCCCGGTGACCCGCATCGGCGGCCAGACCGAAATCTAGGAACGCTGCCTCCCAAAGCAGGTCGGCATCGCCGTTGGCAATCGTTCGCAGCCGCGCCGCCGCGCTGCGCAGCAGGTCGCGATCGTCTGGGTGGCCCAACCCCATGTGCGCATGCAGTAGCACCACGCCTTCAACTTCGAGGTCGTCAGCCTCGTCGGCCAGCGCGAGCGACTGGTGAAAGAGCTTTCGCGCCCGCTCATGCTGCTCAGAGAACGCGAGAAACGTGGTCGCCGAGGCAAACAACAGAGCCTGCGCACCGGCGGACGCTTCGATCAACACTGCCTTGTCGAGCAACGCCAGAAGCTCTTCGTCGAGACCGCCAAACTCGACCGTCCGACCATAGGTACAGAGTTCCGTGACCGCCTCGACAAACAGCGCGTGCTCGGCCAGCGATTCGGAAAGCCGAGCAGCCGCAAACAACGACTCGACCGAACCATCCTCGCCGAGAGCACGTAGTGCACGACCTCGCGCCAGCTCGAGTAACACCTTGTTTCGCGAACGGAGCGCTCCGCCTGCCGTCGCCACATCGACCTGTTCAAGAACTCGATGCCAGTCGAACACCAACGCGTACTCACCTGCAGCACGAGTTGCCGCACTGGTGGAGCGTGCGGGGTCGATCGACCGAGCCTCTTCACAGTGCGGGGCGAACTCGATAGCGGCCGCACCGTCGTCTTCGAGCAGGCGGCCAATCTCGTCGTGTAACACCACCCGCTGCCCCGATGACAACAATTGATACGCACCCGACGCGAGAAGCGCATGACGAAACTGGAAGCGATCGGCATCGAGGGGGACAACAAACCCCGACCTCGTCGCCTCATCGATATCAACGTCGGCCGTGGGCGCGAGCTGCCGAAGCGGACCAAGCGAGAACTCTTCGCCAAACACCGATGCAACCTGAACCGTGTCGCGAGCTCTGGCCGACATCGCTCCCATTCGCTGCTGCACCGAGACCAGAATCGACACCGGCAGTTCGTCGCCGTCTAGCGCACCTTCGTGCCACAGGTCGATGAGTAGTTGGAGAAACAATGGGTTGCCGCCACTGCGTCGAAGCAGATTGTCCACAACCTGGTCGTTCGGCTCGCTGCCGGTGACGCTCGAAATGAGTTCGGATGCTCCGCTCGCCGAAATGGGCGGAAGGGTCACCTGCTTTGCATTGGCGAATGGAACGTCGGCGACCGGGTTCGCCAGGAAATCAAGATACGGAGGCAGCTCGGGTCGCGTACCGAGGATCAACCGTGCGTCCGACGACGCCAGCTGCACAACCACCTCGGCCGAAAGTCGGTCGAGCCACTGACAATCGTCAATGAGGTACGTTCTCGACTCATCCGCAAGAAGCGCCACGATCGAGCCAACCATCGCTGCACGAGTAAGCGGAGCCGCAACATCTGGTGCATCGACCAGGTCGGGGAACATTCGCGCCACGGCGTCCTGAACGTTCGCCGGCAGCGGCTCCGATCTGGCTGCGAGGACCTGCTCGACCAACCCGGCCATAGCCTCGAGCGGACGAGCAGGGTTGGCTTTGGCGGCCACAAACAACACGTCGTTGCCAGCTTGTTCAAGCGACTCGGCGACCAGCCCTAGCAATGTCGACTTACCAGCGCCTGCCTCGGCGCAAACCACCACCGGACGATCCGAGGCGTCGAGCACCTCTTGCAACACTTCGTGGCGATCGACGACCGGCCCACTCGACGGTTGCGCTACCCCGGCCGGACGGGTGGAAGGTACGCCGACTCCGCCCTGAAGCAATGTCGATTCGAGCTCGATGAGTTGTTCGCCCGCATTCAAACCAAATTCGTCGCGAAGCGTGGTGCGACACCGCTGAAGTATGGCGAGGCCTTCCGGCGTTTGCCCGGTGCTTGCCACCGCCGAGGCGGCCAACATCGCCACCTCTTCACGATGCGGGTACTCGTTGCACATCGGCAGCGTCAGCTCGACAACCGCCTCGTGCCGACCAGCCTCGCTATAGAGATGTGCAAGATGCGTCGCAAGTTGCCACCGTGCATCGACGAGTCGCCGCGCCACAGGTTGAAGCTCATCGTCGTCAAGCGCGCCAAACGGCTCGCCCCGCCAGAGGGCGAGCGCCTCCTCGGCGAGCTCTGCGGCCCGCCCAGCGTCGTGATGCTCGAGAACCTCGGCCCGCAGAAGACCAAACTCGTGTGCGTCGGTTGCCGCGTGCAGTCGCTGGCCGGTTGGCGTGGCTTCCAGTCGATGCGCCTGACCAGCAAGATCCGACCTGGCTCGGCTCAAAACAACCCGCAACGCCGCACGCGGATCGGCAGGCGGCTTCGCGCTCCACAGGTGTTCGATGAGCAGATCCGACGAGGTGTTCTGACCTTCGCGGGCAGCCAGCAGTGCCAGCAACCGCCGAACCTGGGGGCGCTTGACGGGTACTTCGTGGCCATCAACCACCAGACACAGCGGGCCCAAATAGTCGACCCGAAGCGACACCTCATCCCCCTCAATCAATGAAGTCACGTGTGGTCCCACCCATACTGTTTTCGATGACGCATCAATTTTATGACAACGGCGGCTACGTCGTGGCCATGAGTCACGCCGGTGATTCCTCTGCAGCGCCTGCATCATCGTTGGCGGCATATCAGGCGGCGTTCGATCTTGGGTTTCGCTACTTCCAGATCGACGTGGTGCAGGTGGCTGGTAACGAGTTGGTGGCCGGACATGCCATCACTGGCAGACAACGCAGCTGGGAGGGCTCAACCCATTCAGAGCTTCTCGACCAGCACCCGCAACTTGCACGGGTGCAAGACCTGATCGACGCGATACCCGGCGCCCGCTGGAACCTTGAGATCAAATCGTCGTTTGCCCGCCACGCGCTTTTCGAGCTGCTGGCCCGACAACCAAACATCCACGGCCGGTTCGCAATCAGCGCGCCTTTTCACGGCCGGATTCTCAAAGCCGCTCGGCAACGTTTCGGCAACGAACTCTGTACGTCGGCGAGCCTGCTCGAAGGGTCGCTGGTAGGCCAGCCACTCATTCCGCTCAGCAGGCAACACGCCGACGCCGTGCAGATCATGTACCTGCTGGCCCGTTCGCGAAAGCAGATCGCCAAACGCACCGCCGAAGGCATCCAGTATCAGCCGTGGCCGGTAAACAGCGAGAAGGAGATGGATCGCCTGCTCGATCTTGGTGTTACCGGAATCATCACCGACGAGCACCAGCTCCTCAAAGATGTACTGCAGCGCAAAGGCCTGTGGGCGTAACGCTTCGGAAAGCGGCCGGTTACTCCGACGAACCAGCGGAAACGTTCCGGAAACGCCTCGATGCGACCCTGAAATCGTTGGCAGCAATAGGTGCTGCCCGATTGCGGGAGATATCAGATGGGAACCAAGAACGGCGAGGCCGTCAGCCCTCGACGAATGCCGTGGGATAGCGGACTGCTTCAGCTTTACATCGATCACTTCAGTGATCTGGTTGCGTCGGCCGAACGAATTCTGCGGTCGCGAATGATTGCCGAGGAAGTTGTGCAGGAAGCCTTCCTGCAGTTTCACCTTCGCAAAAAGAAACCCAGCGCCGGAAGCGAGCTGTCCTATCTGCGATCGATGGCGCTCAACAACGCCCGCACGATTCTACGTCGAACCTCGATGGCCAGCGCGCGCTGCGACCGCGACCTTCCCCCCACACCACTCAGCGTCGAAGACCAGTGCGTGCAATCCGAAGAGTTCGCGAGCCTCGCTGCTGCGCTTCAAAACTTGTCAATCCGCCAGCGTCAGGTTCTGTGGCTACGCCACGGGGCCGGACTGTCCGAGCAAGAAACCGCACGGGTGTTGTCGATCGGTGAAGGCTCGGTCAAGACCCATGCGTGGCGGGCAAGAGCCGCGCTACGCGATGCAATGTCTGAGAGACTCGCTGCGTGAGCGGGGAACACGGCGTGGAGAGACGGGAGGTGAGCCGCCTCATCTGGGTCCGAATCCTGCGTGTTGCCCTGTTCGCGTTCGCAATCCTCTCCTTTGACGCTCCCGTCTCGTGGGCTGCCGAGGAGGAGTGCTCACCACCTGGTGCAACGGCGCTGGAAGTCATCGATATCGCCGCGGACAATCCCGACAGTGGTCTAGCGATTCATGCTGAACCCTCGTTGCGATCTCGAGTCGTCTACATCGCAGGGCCCGGCGAACCCGCAAACTCTCTCAACCAGTGCACCCTGCAGGGGTCGCTGCTCTGGTGGAAGGTTGCAATCGGCGAGACCGAGGGGTGGGCAAACGCTGACTTCCTCGCACCGCGTGCAGACTTGGTACCGACCGCTACCTCAACGACAACCACTACCGCAACGACAACCACCACCTCGACGACAACCACCACCTCGACGACCACCACCACCGCTGCTCCGGCTCCGCCCACATCGCTCTCGACGCCTGCAGCTCCCACGGCCGGCAGCTCAACCGACGGCGGCAGCGTCGCCGAACTCGGCATCGGCACCGCCATCGGACTGGCGGTGTTGGCCATCGGTTACGGGTTGTTCCAACGCTTCAGTCCAACAAGTGTCACGGCTCTCAGCCGGTTCAGTCCGACAAGCCCGGTACCGGCTACCCCAGCACCGCCAGGTGCTCAGGCCTCGCAACAGGCCAACACTCCGTCGCCTGATCATCAGGCCGACCAGTCAAGGTCGAACACGCAAGGTGGCTCAACGGCCGGCGCCGACGATACCCATCAACCCGATGTGATCTTTGTCGACCTATCGCCCCACCCCTCAAAGCTGTACCGACCGAACCTGCCGGAATAGCTATCCCGTTCGGTGGCGGCATCTTTGACGTTACGGTCGTGAACGACCGGATCAGCGGTTGCGGGCTGCTCGGAAATCAGGATCTCGCTTTTCGAGAAACGCCGCGATGGCCTCTTTATGCTCAGGCGATTTATACGCCCGCATCAGCGCCGTCATCTCCCGACGCTGCACGCTATCCATCGACCCCTCGCC
>CALJDK010000062.1 GCA_938023735.1 uncultured Acidimicrobiales bacterium | reverse complement strand
GCGACACAGGTGTCAGACACGAGTGTCGCGTTGCGGTGGGTACGCTTGAAGCCCTATGCGTACACCCGCTCGTTTCTCGGTTTCTCGGTTTGCCCGCCTTTTTGCTGTTCTTGCCGTCCTTAGTTTTGCTGCAGCAGCATGTGGTTCGAGTGAGCCGAGTGATGTCGCAGCCGACAATGCCGACAATGCCGACAATGCCGGCACCGAGTCCGACGTGGCCGCCGAAGAACAAGAGGTCATCACCGAGTCGCCGATTCCGGACAACCCGGTGCTCGGCACATCGCTCAGCCAGTTCTCTGACCCGGCAAACGATGACGCGGTTGGCCAACCCGCTCCTGACCTCGACGCTGTGTCGCTCAAAGGCGACCGAATCGAGATCACCCAGGCTGATGGACGCGGCAAAATCTTCGGGTTCTTTGCTCACTGGTGCCCGCACTGCCAGGCCGAGGTTCCGCTACTGGTCGACTATCTCGAAACCAACCGGCTGCCGGTAAACGTCGACTTCCACGCCGTTTCAACCGCCGTCGACGACAGCCGCGACAACTATCCGCCGATCGACTGGTTCGACGCCGAAGACTGGCCATTTCCGGTACTCGACGACTCACAACTCTCGGCCATCGCAGCAGGCTTTGGGCTTTCAGCGTTCCCGTACTTTGTCGTGGTCGATGGGGACGGCAACGTCGTCCAACGAATCGCCGGCGGATTGCCTGACGAATCAGCAATTTCCCAGCTCATCGCCCTTGCCGAGGGCTCGTAGCTTTTCAACGAAGGTCGGCAAAGTTCTAAGGGGGCCGGAACTTTCCGTCGATTCTCTACGTCATATGGCTATGAGAACCTTCCGTCTTCGAACCACCGCTGGTGCGCTCGGCCTCTCTCTCGCCCTTCTCGCCGGTGCCTGCTCGAACGGCCAGCCCGTCACCGCCGGACCAGCGCAGGAAATCCCCAGCGACACGCTCCCTAGCGATGGTCTCGCCACCGACGATGTCCCCGGTGATGGCACGTCCGCAAACGCTGCTCCGTCGGACAGCAATTCGGAAGACCCCGTTGCCCCCGAATCCATCGAAGAACCTCAAATCGAGAACATCGACGAGATCCAGGAGATCGAGGAGATTGAGGAGATCGTTGACCCGACGCCGATCGAACACTCGGATCCCTATTGCGAGGCGTTCTTGGGGCTCGACGGCCTGGGCAGCGTCGCTCCCTCGACACCGGCCGAGGCCGAGGCGCAGGTGAACGCCATGCTCGACCAGGCTGGCGTGCTTACGGCTCTCGCCCCAGCTTCGCTGGCCGACGGCGCCAAGGAGATGCAGGGTTTCCTACAGCTCGTCGCTGATCATGCCACCGAACAGAGCTGGTCGATCGAGTGGTTCGACGACCTCGACGAGGAGAGCCTCGCTACCTGGGGCGTCGACCTTGAGTTGGTCGACCGTTTTCTCAACGACAGCGACGATCGGTGCCGAGACTCTGCGGGGACCTTGCCGGTGACCGATGACGTCGACGCGATGCCGGACGATATCTGATTGGCGCCTGAGTAATCGGCCAGCGGGAAGAGACGCCCGCCCCTTTTCTAGGCCGAACGACCCAGAAAGTGCTCAGAATTGCCTAGTTGCTGCCGATAGATAGCTATGGCAAGTACCACGACCAAAAAGACCGCTCCGGCCAAGAAGGCTGCTGCGAAGAAGACTACGGCGAAGAAATCAACCGCCAAGAAGAAGGCTCCCGCCAAGAAAACCACAGCGAAGAAGACCGCTGCGAAGAAGGCACCAGCCAAGAAGAAGACGTCGTGGAAGAGCCGTGCGGTACTTCGCATGGTGGAGCCAGGTAGCCAGGTCGAGTGCATTCTGTGCGGCGAACGAGTGAAGTTCCAGGCCAAAATGCGCCACCAGCAAGCCATCTGCAACATCTATGAAAAAAACGCCTGGGTGCGGGTCGATCACTACCACTACCCCTGCTACAAAGAGGCCAAAGAGCCTTACGGTCCAGCCGAGAACTAGACCTCGCTGAGGGAGCTGGTGGTGGGAAGTGTGACGGCACTGCGCCGGACCGCGGCTGCCGCCGCTCTTTCTGTATTTGCGTCGCGTGCGGAAACGCTGAAGATCCGCACACCATAGGAACGTTGGCATCTGCCTTGCGGCGGAGAATGGGATGTCTTTCAGCCGCGCTAGGGCGGACCGAAGCGGGACGCACCCTAGTCACTAGGCTGCACCGATGCCATCGTTGTCGCGGACGACACTCTCGGAGTCCGACACTCAGCAAGCCGTCGCCGCCGCTCGCGCCGCAACGGTGCTGTTCTTCCTCAACGGCCTGATGATCGGCAGCTGGATTCCGCGCATGGCCGAACTGCGAGACATGCTTGGCGTCTCCGAAGACGTCTTGGGTCGTTCTCTCATGGGGATGGGGGTCGGAGGGCTGCTGGGCAGCGGCCTCGCCGGTGTCGTCGCCAACAAGCTCGGAACCCGGATGCTGTCGGTGACCTTCGGAGCCGTGCTCCTCATGGCGGTGCCGTTTATTTCTATGGTCACGGCACCGTGGATGCTCTTTGCTTTGCTGTTCACGGTTGGGCTTGCCGATGCCGGTGTCGACATCGGCATGAACGCCCAGGTCGTGCACGCCAATGATCTGCTCGGCCGGACCACCATCAACCGGGTCCATGGGGTGTGGAGCATTGGTTCGTTGTCTGGTGGACTCATCGGAACTGCCTCGATCGCCGCAGGCGTGTCGTTCTCGACCCAGCTTTTTGTAGTCTGCGGTGCAGGATTGCTGGCGGTGTTTTGGGTCGCGCCTCGGCTCCTCACCTTTGAGGCTGCTGAGGCCGACGACGTGCAGCGCGGGCGGGTCGGTATGGTAGCTCTCGTTCTCGGTCTCGCAGCGCTAGCCACTGCGGTTCTCGAAGGAGTCTCGACCGAATGGAGCCCGCTGCTTCTGGCCGACGAGCGGAACGCCACCGACTATCAGGCTGCTCTTGGCTTTGTCGTGCTGTCCTCGGCAATGCTGGTTGCTCGTCTCCTTGCCGACAAGGTCGTGGCCCGAACCAGCGTGCGCACCACCCTCATCGGCGGGACGCTTGTGCTTGCTCTGGGCATCGCCGTGGTCGTGTTCGCCAACGACGTTCCGATGACACTCGTCGGCTACCTGCTGAGTGGCATCGGAGTCGCTCCACTGTTTCCCCTGCTTTACGAAGCTGCGGCGCGCAACACCGAGAACGGGGCCGGTACCGGTCTGGCGGTGATGTCGGCCGGGATGCGCATCGGCTTCCTCGGCGCCCCGGCAGTTGTCGGAGCAATCGCAACCGCAACGAGCCTCAGCACGTCCATAGGCGTTGTCTTGGGCATCGCAAGCCTCGTCAGCCTGCTCCACGCCCTCCGCCTCAACTAACCCTCGCACCCACAAACTCCCCAACTGGTACCGGATTTGGGGGTCCTGCCCTGCGCTGGCGGTACTGGCTCGGGTTTTTGGGTGGGAGATTGCTAGTTGTTGAGGTAGTCGATGACCTGCTGGGCGAGCTCTACCGGGGTGCCCGTGGTGGTGTCGAGCACCAGTTCGGGGTTTTCGGGTGGCTCGTACGGGTCGTCGATACCTGTCATGCCCTTGATCTCGCCGGCCCGGGCCTTCTTGTAGAGGCCCTTGGGGTCGCGGGTCTCGCACACCTCAATGGGCGTCGAGATAAAGCACTCAATAAATGGCAGGTCGGCCGCTGCGTGAATCTCGCGAGCCCGGTCGCGTGCTGCCCGGTAGGGCGACACCAATGGCACCAAGCTCACGTTGCCGGCATCGGCGAACAGTCGGGCAACTTCGGACACCCGACGTACGTTTTCGTCACGATCCTCGGCCGAGAAGCCGAGGTCGCCGTTGAGTCCCATACGCAGGTTGTCGCCATCGAGCAGATACGTGGGCTGCCCGGCCTCGAGCAAGAGACGTTCGACCTGAACGGCCACCGTCGACTTGCCCGAGCCGGAAAAGCCCGTAAACCAGATGGTTGCTCCCTTGGCGCCAATCTTCTCCCAGCGCTCCTGGCGATCGAATTCGCTCGGATGCCAGCGGACGTTGGGGCTTGATGTTGCCATGGGAAGCGGTACCTGAATTTTCTAGATGTCTTCGAGGATTACTCGGCAACGCCGAGAATCATGCCCGCACCAACGGTGGTGTTGGTGTGCTCGTCGATGAGGATGAACGAACCGGTTGTGCGGTTGCGTCGGTACTCGTCGACAAACAGCGGCTGCGTGCTGCGCAGCGTGACTCGGCCGATCTCGTTGAGTTCGAGCACCTCGCTCGACTCATCACGGTGAAGCGTGTTGATGTCGAGGCGATACTGGATGTCCTTCACCATCACCCGAGCGTTACGGGTGGTGTGCTTGATCGCCAGCTTCATGCGAGGAGCAAACTTCTCGTCCGCAGTCATCCAACAGACCATTGCGTCGAGGTCCTGGGTGACATCGGGCGAGTTGTTTGGACGACACAGCATGTCGCCACGACTGATGTCGATCTCGTCCTCGAGGGTCACCGTTACCGCCATCGGAGCAAACGCTTCGTCGACGGGTCCGTCCATGGTCTCGATGGTGTTGATGCGTGACGTGAACCCTGACGGAAGCACCATGACTTCGTCGCCTGGCTTCATAACGCCACCGGCCACCGTTCCGGCGAAGCCACGGAAATCGTGGTACTCCTCGGACTGGGGGCGCAGCACGTACTGCACGGGGAACCGCACATCGATCATGTTGCGGTCGGATGCAATGTGCACCTGCTCGAGGTGGGTCAGAAGGGTCGGCCCGTCGTACCACGGGGTGTTCTCGCTGCGATCGACGACATTGTCGCCCATCAGCGCCGACACCGGAATGAACGTAAGGTCGGCGATGTCGAGACGGGTCGCGAACTCGCGGAACTCGTCGGCCACCTTGTTGAACTGCTCCTCGGAGAAGTCGACAAGGTCCATCTTGTTCACCGCGAGCACCAGATGGGGGATACGAAGCAGCGATGCCAGGAAGGCGTGACGCTTCGACTGCTCGACAACACCGTTACGGGCATCGAGCAACACGATGGCAAGGTCGGCGGTGGAAGCACCGGTGACCATGTTTCGTGTGTACTGAATATGTCCGGGGGTATCGGCGATGATGAACTTGCGCTTGGGGGTTGCGAAGTAGCGGTACGCCACGTCGATGGTAATGCCCTGCTCACGCTCGGCACGAAGACCATCGGTAAGAAGCGCCAGGTTTGGCCCCTCTGTCCCAAGGTTCTCCGACGCCTTCTCGACCGCATCCATTTGATCCTGGAAGATGGTCTTTGTGTCGTAGAGCAGACGACCGATGAGGGTCGACTTTCCGTCGTCGACCGAACCGGCCGTTGCGAATCTGAGAATCTCGGCCATTAGAAGTAGCCCTCTTTCTTGCGATCTTCCATTGCCGCCTCGGAGACCCGGTCGTCGGCGCGGGTTGCGCCACGCTCGGTGATGCGGGTTCCCGCAACCTCGGCGATGACCTTGTCGATGGTGTCAGCGTCGGACTCGACAGCACCGGTAACAGTCATGCAACCAATGGTGCGGTAGCGGACGGTTTCGGTGAATGCCTTTTCGTTCTCACCAAGGGTGTTGAACGGTCCGGTTGCGATAAGCATGCCGTCGCGCTCGACGACCTCACGCTGATGCGAGTAGTAGATCTGGGGGATCTCGACCTTTTCGGCCTCGATGTACTGCCAGATGTCGAGCTCGGTCCAGTTGGAGATGGGGAACACACGAATGTGCTCGCCCTTGCGGATGCGCCCGTTGTAGAGGCTCCACAGCTCGGGACGCTGGTTCTTGGGGTCCCACTGACCGAAGTCGTCACGGAAGGAGTAGACGCGCTCTTTGGCTCGTGCCTTTTCTTCGTCGCGGCGGGCTCCACCGAACAGCGCATCAAACTCGTACTCTTCGATCGACTCGAGAAGCACTGGTGTTTGCAGCTGGTTACGAGACGGGTTTGCGCCCGGCTCTTCCTTCAGCTGGCCGCTGTCGATTCGTTCCTGGACGGAGCCGACGATCAAACGAGCGCCGACTTCGGCAAGACGCCGATCGCGGAATTCGATGACCTCGGGGAAGTTGTGCCCCGTGTCGACGTGCAGAACCGGGAACGGAATCTTGCAGGGGTAGAAAGCCTTCTCCGCCAAGCGGAGCATGACAATGGAGTCTTTGCCTCCACTGAACATGAGGGCAGGACGCTCGAATTCGGAGGCTACTTCACGGAAAATGTGAATCGACTCGGCTTCGAGTTCTCGGAGGTGTGAAAGTTCATAGGACATAAAGCATCAATGGTTTGGATCGGCAGTCGATACTAGAACCTGAGGACTTAACCCCAGGAGTAGTGAAATGACCATTCTTCCCCAAGACCACGCAGAAGCCACGCGAATTGCAACATTAGCTGGTGAGCTGCTGATGAAAGTGCGCGAAGACCTTGTGGCGAAAGGGGTTGAAGGCAAAGAAATGAAAGATGAGGGTGATCGTCAAGCCCACGAACTCATCATGAAAGAGCTCTCCGCTTCGATGCCGAATGACGCCATCTTGTCAGAAGAAGGAAAAGACGATCACGCACGTCTTAGCGCAGAACGTACTTGGATTGTCGACCCGCTGGACGGCACCCGCGAATTTTCTGAACCTCCACGTGACGATTGGGCCGTGCATGTTGCTCTTGTCATCGGCGGAAAAGCCGTCGCTGGAGCAGTCGCATTGCCCGGCGCAGGGATGACGCTCAACACCGGAGAGCCGCTTCCCGAGCTGGCGCCGATGCCCGAAGTTCCTCGCATGCTCGTAAGCCGTACCCGTCCGCCAGCCGCTGCCACCCATGTTGCCGATGCCATTGGCGCCGAGTTGGTTCCGATGGGTTCTGCCGGAGCGAAGGCCATGGCGGTCGTTCGCGGACTCGCCGACATCTACGCCCACTCCGGCGGTCAATACGAGTGGGATTCGTGCGCGCCGGTAGCGGTTGCCGAGAAGGCTGGCCTACATGTGTCACGCATCGATGGCAGCCCAATGGTGTACAACAACGCCGATCCGTACATGCCCGACCTGTTGATCTGCCGGAAAGAACTTGCCGAAGCCGCACTGGCATCGCTCGCTAGCTTCGAGGGCTAAGCCATTATTTCTTCATGTTGAAGACGAGGCAGGGTCGCACGACCCTCATCGGCGCGGCCGTCTTGGCCGTGCTTCTCGCTGCAGTCTGGCTGATCACGGGCGGGAATCGCGCTCCCGATCAGATCACCGCGGGCGATCCCACGGACGAGAGTGTGATCGCCACCAGCGCCGCCGGCACCGTGCCAGCCGCCGGCGACACCACCGTCGCTCCTTCAACGACCGCTGCCGAGCAAGCAGAAGAACCAGCCGACATCGACCGGCCGCCGACGACCGAGGCGGCGACCGGGTTCAGTTTTCCCACCGATATGGAGTTTCCGGATCCGACCGAAGACTCTTCCGCGTCGACGACCATTCCCTCGACCACAACCACTACCAGCACGACCACAACAGTTGTGGCGCCCGAGGTCGACGACACCTTCGCCCGGTCGGTCCTGGTGAAAGAAGGCTGGGCGGCGTTCGGTTCTGACCAGTCAAAGACAACACTCGTACAGATCGGCGACGATGCTGGCGCCGCCCTCGATGCGGCCATTGCAACTCTGGGTGAACCGACCGACGACACCGGGTTCATCGAGGACGACGAGTGCTCAGCGATCCGCACCCGACGAGTCCGCTTTGGCGGTCTCGAACTGGTATTGGCCGAACAAGTTGAAGAGATCGTCACGTTCGAGCAGTGGTTTATAGACGGCGATCTGCCCGCCGGCGTGCCGCTCGAGATCGAAGACGGTTTGGCCCCAGGCATGTCGGTGCAGGACCTTCTAGCTATCGATGTCCTGATGGTCATCTTCGAAGACGACGACGGTTCAGGATCGTTCAAGATGCCCGGCGATACCAGCAACTCGCCGGTATGGGGACGCACCACCGGAACCGACTCGACCGACACGGTCACCTCGATCTGGTCCGGCACAGCCTGTCGACGGTTATGAGCGCTCCTCGTTTCGTACCGATCGTTGGGTCACTCGCCTATATCTGGGACCGCGACACCGACCGAGTCCTCATGATTCGGCGCAACGCCCGACCCGACGACGACCATTTCGGCAAAGTCAACGGGCTGGGCGGAAAGCTTGAACCCGACGAGGACATTGTCGAAAACGTTCGCCGAGAACTTCGAGAAGAAGCTCAGATCGAGCTCACGTCGCTCACCCTTCGCGGCACGATCACCTGGACCAACTTCGGACCCAACGACGACGATTGGCTCGGGTTCCTTTTTCTTGTCGACGGCTGGGAGGGCACTCCACCGGCCAACAACGAGGAAGGCGACCTCGAGTGGGTCGACCGGTCAACCCTGCTCGCAGCATGCGACGGCGATGCCGAAGCCATGAAGCAGCTCCCGATGTGGGCCGGCGACCGCCATTTCGTTCCCCTGGTATTCGACGACGACCCCCGCCCGTTCCACGGCACCATGCCGTACGAAGGCGACCACCCCAAAAGCTGGACCTACCAACGGATCTAAGCGCGAAAGCTAGGCCGCCTAACCATCGACATGCTCAAGTACGGAGGCGTGACGGTTGTTGCTTCGTTTGGCTGCGGGTTTTGGCGGCCGGGCCGTCATTATTGAAGGGTGACTGTCTCTCCCCCCTCCCCCGTGGGCCCCTCAGATCTGGCATTCGGTTCCTTCAGCGAAGACCCACCGTGGATCGTCGAACCCGACAATCTGCGTTGGACCAAAGGCCTCGACACGGTTCGTTCGGTGGTTCGACGGCAGGTACCCGAGCTCATCAAGCCTCGACGAGTCCCATCGGGCACTCGAGTGTTCAAAGTGGTGAAGGAGCTTGGCACCGGCATCGGCATCTGGGCCGCCACAGCTCGAAAGAAAGACCAGCACACCTCGCGAGCCGACCTTTCGCTTCGACTCCGCAAAGCCGCCGAAGAGTTAGGCCCCACCTACATCAAGCTTGGGCAGATCATCTCGAGCGGACAGGGAATCTTCCCTGACGAGCTCGTCGCCGAATTCACCAAGTGCCGCGACCAAGTCCCGGCCGAATCGTTCGAAACCGTCCGCACGGTGGTCGAAGAAGAGCTCGGCCAAACCATCGAAGAAGCGTTCGCAACGTTCGATCGCAACCCGCTTGCGGCGGCATCGATCGCTCAGGTGCACCTGGCAACCTTGCACAGCGGCGAAGAGGTTGTCGTCAAGGTCCAACGACCCACCGTGGCCGAATTTGTCCACAAAGACCTGAGCGTTATGGCATGGCTTGCCCCGTTCCTGATCGGCCGGATCCCCGTGGCTGCGCTTGCCAACCCGCCAGCTTTGGTTGAGGTGTTCGCCCACACGATCAGCGAAGAACTCGACTTCCGCCTCGAAGCCCAGAACATGATCGATGTGGCACACTCATTTGCCCAGCTCGAGCAGAAGGGTTTCGTTGTGCCCCGCCCGCACCCCACGCTGGTCACCCGGCGGGTGCTCGTGATGGAGCGCCTTCGCGGCTTCCAGTTCGACGACATTGCCAGTATCGCCGAGGCGGGTATCGACACCCACGAGATCATCCGCACCGGCATGGTTGGGTTTATGGAGGGCGCCATGATCAACGGCATCTTCCACGGCGATCTCCACGGCGGGAACCTGTTCGTGATGGAAGACGGCCGCACTGCGCTGTTCGACTTCGGCATTACGGCCCGCATGCAGGAGTTTCACCGCAAGGCGTTTCTGAAGCTCCTCATGGCGGCCAGCACCGGAAACCCGATTGGTCAGCTTGTCGCGTTGCGCGACCTCGGGGCGCTTCCCCCAGATACCGATCTCGAAGCCGTCGTTTCCGACCTGGGTCTCGATGGCGTACCGGTTGATCCCACCACCATGAGCGCCGAGGAACTCGTCACCGAACTCCAGCGAGTGGTGAAGCTGCTGCTGGGCTATGGCGCCCGCATGCCCAAAGAGCTCATGTTGTTCGTGAAGAACCTGGTGTTTCTCGACGGCGCCATCGCCACGCTGGCCCCCGATATCGACCTGTTCGCCGAGATCGCCAACATTGCCATGCACTTCGCGAAAACCCACGGTAACCAGATCGCCGACGACATCGGTTTCGACGGCGACAGCTTCGAGGTCGACATGGACGGCATCAAAGACGCCTTCGGCGTCGACCGAGGCATAGACACCCTCACTTACAACGACCTGCAAGACCGCCGAGAACTCATCAAGAAGCGTCTTCGCCACTAGCCAAAAGTGAGAATACTGTCTGGGATGTTTGACGGGATCGCCGTTCGGCACGGGCGGACCAACGGTTATCCTGCCCGACCTCCGCATGAGGCTGGTCGTTTCCTACTATTGGCCCGGTGCGACTCGTCATAGCAAAGTGCACCGTCGATTACGACGGCCGACTCACCGCTCACCTCCCCAGCGCCAAGCGCGTCATCATGGTGAAGGCCGACGGCTGCGTCGCCATTCACGCTGATGGCGGCGCCTACAAGCCGTTGAACTGGATGAATGCTCCGAACCGGCTCAGCATCGAAGATGACGTCTGGACCGTCACCAGCCCCAAAGGCGAAAAACTCACCATCACCATCCATGAGCTGTACGACGACATCAGCCACGAGCTGGGGGTCGATCCGGGCTTGCAGAAAGACGGCGTCGAGGCCCATCTTCAAGAGCTGCTGGCGGCCAACCCCGAGGTACTCGGCGAAGGGTACCGTTTGGTACGGCGGGAGTTTCCCACCGATATCGGCCCGGTCGATCTGCTCATCCGCACCCCCGATGGCATCGCGGTAGCGGTGGAGATTAAGCGTCGCGGCGAAATCGACGGCGTCGAGCAGCTCACCCGCTACCTCGACTTCCTCAATCGAGATCCCCAGTTGCGGCCAGTCCGCGGCATGTTTGTGGCTCAGGAGATCAAGCCGCAAGCCAAAGTGCTGGCAACCGACCGCGATATTTCGTGGCAGGTCGTCGATTACGATGAGCTTCGAGGCATCGAGTCGAACGAACTCAGACTTTTCTAAATGGCACAGCGGGCGGGCAGCCGATGACCGAGCGGGAGACGTGGATTCCCAAAGGCGCCAAGTGGTCGATTGGCGGCGTCTTGGCGCTAGTCGCCCTCTGGTTGGGCGCGTGGGTAATCGATGGAGTCTTGCTTGGCGGCGACGACGTGCCTCGTGGAGTTGAGCTTGCGGTTCCCGAAGCGGTCGGGGTCGACGGTTCGATGGGTGGCCTCTCGGCCGATGAGGTGTCGAGTCAGGTCGATTTGCTGGCCGAGGCATACGCCGAACTGCAAGTCGACGTAAAGGTCGACGACGAGTCGGTACCGGTTGGTTTCTCTCAGCTGGGTCTCAATGTCGACACCGAGGCCACCAAGGAAGCGGTACTGGCGGTTAATCGCACCGGACCAATCGGCTGGACCCAAGGATGGCTGTCGCCGGTCACGGTGTCGCCCCGGTTCAACTTTGATATGGCTGCCGCCCGCACCACCCTCATCGCGAACGCACCGGTGGGCGAACCACCTACCGAACCGCTGATGGTGCTTAATGACGATGTCTTCGAGTTGAAGCCAGGTGTTCCGGGTACCGCATTCGATGTGGAGAAGGCCGTGGCACTGCTCGAAGAAAATCTGGGCGGCACCGACCTGTCGGTCGAGATCGAGCCGGTACCGCTCGATCCCACACTTTCCGATGCCGAAGTTCTGGAGTTTGTGCAGATTGCCAACGCCATAACCAGCTTGCCACTCACCGTGACCCTTGAAGATCAGGAGCTGGAAATCGCGTCCGAGACACTCCGCTCGTGGCTCGACCTCGAGACCCGACTCGGAAACCCCAGCTTCACCATCGCCGATATCGACGTGATGAACTCGCTGCGGTTTGCGTTTCCCGAGGCGGGTGGCGGCGGAACCGATGCCACGATCGACGTGATCGACGACGTACCCACGGTGGTGCCGGGCATACCGGGAACGACGTGTTGTGACGCCGGCAGTCCGCAGCGGATCCTCGATGCGATGGTGGCCGGCCAAAGGTCGGTGAATCTCGCGTTAGGAGAAGCCGGACTCGAACGCAACGAAGAGTTCCTCGCCGACCTTGGAATCGTCGAAGTGGTCGGTGAGTTCACCACCAGCTACACCGCTGGCCAAGCCCGGGTTACCAACATCAAACGAATCGCCGAGCTCACCCAGGGCGTCATCATCGAACCAGGCGACACGTTCTCGGTAAACGACTACGTAGGCCGCCGAACCCGCGAAAAGGGGTTTGTGTCGGCTGGAGTGATTCAAGATGGCGTCTTCAAAGACGACGTCGGTGGCGGAATCTCGCAGTACGCCACCACGCTGTTCAACGCGGCGTTCTTTGCCGGTCTCGACTTTGCCGAGTACCGAGCCCACTCGATCTACATCAGCCGCTACCCCTACGGCCGCGAAGCCACGCTTGCGTTCGGTGCCATCGATCTCGCCATCACCAACAACACCCCCTACGGCGTTCTGATTTGGCCGACCACCGACGATGCCGGCATCACCGTGAAGCTCTACAGCACCAAGTTCGTTACCGGCGAGCAGACGGCGCAGTGGACGGGCGCCGTCGAAGTTGCATGCACCAGGGTTAATACCCAACGCACCCGCACCTACGAAGACGGTCGCGAACCGGTTGTCGACGTGGTGTTTGCCGTGTATCGGCCCGAAGGGATTCGCTGCGACGGAAGGTCGTCGATACCCGAAGCCGATCGTCCGCCCGAAACCACTGTGCCACCGGCCACGACTCCCCCCGACACCACGCTTCCGCCCGATACCCGGCCACCCGGCACGAGACCTCCCAACACCCGGCCGCCGGCAACCCAACCCCCGGCAACGCAACCTCCCACCACTCAGCCGCCAGCTACACAGCCACCGGCAACGCAGCCGCCAGCCACACAACCTCCCACCACCCAGCCACCGGCAACCCAGCCACCAGCCACACAACCTCCCACCACCCAGCCACTAGCCGAGTAGGGCGCCAGGAAAGATCGCAACGGTTTCGATTTACTTCTCCGGCGGCAACGACGATCATGTCGTATGGCCACTGGCAACGACAGCGACATCGATCTCGAGCGAATGTCCGATGTCGACAACCTCATGTGGATCGTCGAGCGGAACCCACTGCTCAAGAGCACCATCACCGCGATGACGATGCTCGAATATGCGCCAGACCGCACCGATATGGAGCAGCGCATCGAGAACGTCACCATCGCGGTGCCTCGACTCCGGCAACGAGTAGTGGCCAATCCGGTGTCGATAGCGCCACCTCGGTGGGAGCTTGACCCTGGCTTTCATCTTGCCGATCACGTCACGTGGGTCGAGCTTGATGACGGCCATAACTCCATCGACGAGGCGCTCATCATCGTCGAAGACCTTGCCGAGCAGCCCTTCGACAAAACCAAGGCGTTGTGGAAGTTTGTGTTCCTCACCAATTTCGACACCGGCGAGGCCGCCTTCATAAGCAAGCTTCACCACTCGCTCGCCGATGGTTTGGGCTCGGTGAAGCTCATGCTGGAGCTGTTTGACCTTGAGCCCGAGGCCGACCCCCGGCCACCTGAGCAACCGGCCCCCAAGGCAAAACCAAAGTCGCAATCCGAGCGCGTCGTGCAGGCCATCGCCCACGAGCGAGACCGAGGCGCCACCTCACTGCGCCAAACTCGAGAAGCCGTCAAGGCGCTTCCCGACTCGCCGGCCGAGCGGGCCAAGGTTGTCACCGAGACCGCAGCGTCGATCGGCAAAACGTTACGGCCGGCAAACCAACCGCTGAGTCCGCTGATGTCGCGACGCTCGGCCGAACTCGACTTTCGCACCCTCGCAATTCCCATCGCCGACCTCAAAGCAGCCGCACGGCTGGCCGGGTCGCGAATGAACGCAGCCTTCGTAGCCGGGGTCATCGGGGCCATGAAGATCTACCACGACGAGCATGCGACCCCGGTCGACAAGCTCAGAATGGGCATGCCCATATCCACCCGTTCCGACGATGACTCGGCAACCACCAACAGCTTTGCCGCCACGCGTATCGAGGTACCGCTTACCATCGATGACCCCATCGAACTCATGCAGCACCTCGACGAGTTGGTGGCCGAGGCCCGCGAGGACCCGGCGCTCGGGCTCGGCGAAGCCGCCGCTGGAGTACTGAGTCGCCTACCGAAGCGTCTCACCACCGGCCTCTTTGAAAAGGCCATGAAGGGTATCGATTTCTCCACCAGCAATGTCCCCGGCGTTCCGATCCCCGTGTACCTCGGCGGCGTTCCGGTGGTGAGCCAGTATCCCTTCGGGCCGGTAAGTGGTTCGGCGGTAAACATCACCCTGCTGAGCTACATCGATACGGCCTATGTGGGCGTCTCCATCGACAGCGCCGCCATCCCTGACGGTGACGTATTCCACAACGCATTGAGCACCAGCTTCACCACCCTTGTCGACCTAGCCTGAGGACGTGAGCATCAGCGACTCCCCCGCCAGCGGTCCTCAGATTCTCGACGCGCTCATCGTTGGGGCCGGCCCGGCCGGAATCGCTGCAGGGCTGAAACTACAGCGGGCCGGGCGAGCCATCGCGGTTGTCGATAAAGCCACGTTTCCTCGCGACAAATTCTGCGGCGACGGCCTCACCACACTTGCATTGCGACTTCTCGACGACCTTGGCCTCGACCCTGGAGTGGTCGACTCATGGGCGCCCGTTCTCGATGTGCATGTCACCTCGCCCAACGGCTCCACCGTGCTGTTCCCGCTTCCTCGCGACGCGGGAGCCTTCGGTGCGGTCGCCAAACGAATCGATCTCGATATGGCAATGGTCGACCTTGCCCGCGCCGAGGGTGTACCGGTGCACGATGGCCATGCGTGTCGCAGTATCGAACGCAACGGCGATCACCTGTTGGTCGACGTGGCCGACATCGGCCCGCTCGCAACCAAGTTCGTCATCGCCGCCGATGGCATGTGGTCGCCGGTACGGAAAATGTTGAACGTAGCCACGCCCGGGTATCTGGGCGAGTGGCATGCGTTTCGTCAGTACTTTGTCGATGTCGGGCCCGCGGCTGCCGACAACCTGCACGTCTGGTTCGAGCCCGACCTCCTTCCGGGATACGCATGGTCGTTCCCGCTCAGCGGCGGCCGGGCCAACGTTGGGTTCGGCATTTTGCGCGGCGGCGACATTTCCACCCGCGACATGAAGGCGCTGTGGCCCGACCTGCTTCAGCGTCCACATATCGCCAAGGTGCTCGGCCCGAACGCAACGCCCGAGTCCCCTCACCGGGCATGGCCTATTCCAGCCCGCATACCCGACATCCAGCTGGCCAGCGGCCGAACGCTGTTTGTAGGCGACGCCGCCGCAGCCACCGACCCGATGACGGGCGAGGGCATCGGCCAAGCTCTACTTACCGGCATCCAAGCGGCCGACAGCATCATCGAAGGTGGATCGCCGGCCATGGTGGCCAGCCGCTACGTGGCCGAGGTGCGAGGAGAACTGGTGGCCGACCATCACATGGCGACATCACTTTCCAAAGTTCTGAAACATCCTCGGGGCGCCGATGCAGCAGTGAAGATTGCTGGTGCATCCGACTGGACCCGGCGAAACTTTGCCCGGTGGTTGTTTGAGGACTACCCGCGTGCTGTGCTGCTCACACCAAAGCGCTGGCGCCGGAACGTGTTCACGTCTCCCGGTGCATATCGCAGCTAGCCGTAGCTGGGCGCCAGACGGTGCCGTTTCCGTAGACTCAGGCGAAGCCCGGAATTTCACACGATTGACCGACCTCGATCTCGACAGTCACCGCCTGATTGCGGTGCGGCCCGGCACACCAGCTGGGAAACGCCGCCGAGTACAGGCCGCCGCCGCCAGCCACGAAGACCAGGAGATCTTCTGGCCGCTCGAAACACGGGAGCGACCAGTCGGGCTGGGGTTTGCGGCCGAGGTAGCTCGCCGACTCGGCGAGCCGATCGGCAGACACCACCGCTTCGGCCACGATCTGGTCTCGTACCTGAGCCTTCGTCCAGCCGTTGCTGGCCAGGAACGACGCATGGTCAGGGTTGAGGGCCAGTGCAGCCTGACCGCCTCGTAGTGCGGCGTTGTTGGCGGCGACGTTGCTGAACGCGGCGGCGAATGATCGCATCATCCGGTCGGCGCAATCGGGATCGTCGGCGTCGATGTTGATCATGACCGACTGTGGCGAATCCACACCGAGCACCGTGACCGCCGACTGATCGGGATCAAACCCGCACTCAGTGTGCAGTGCGTCGAACGGACTGTTGGCCTCATCTTCGGCCAGACACATCGTGAACTTGCCTGGGTGCCCCAGCAGGGCCATATCCGACGTGCCAGCTCTGCCGCCACCGATGTTGATCATCGTCAACCGCAAGGCCCGGCCGATGGTGGCATTGGCTCGAAAGCCGGGGCCAAGCGCCCCGAACCCGCCGTGCAGCCCGCACCAGTCTCGAGCTGGCCCGTTTACCACCACGAGCGGGGCGATTGCGTGGGTGGTTGCCTGCATTTCGGTGAGATCGAACCGTTCATCGAGCACTGCTCGCACGGCGGCCACCACCACCGGCGCATGGTCGGGAAGGCAGCCTGCCATCACCGCTGCGGTAGCGACCTTGTCGATCGAGCACTCGCCCAGGTTGGGGCCCATTGCGCCAAGCACCAGGTCGGCGTCATAGCCCGTAGCCAAGACCATTCGTTCGACCCGTTCGGGCGTTGGCACGATTACCGGAAGACCATCGGTACAGCCCAGTTCATGGAGTTGCTCGACGGCTGCAGCCTCGTCGGCGGCGGTGAGGTGGGTGTGTGTTGTCGCGCTCACGAAGAACCTCGGAGTGCTGCGACGATTGCTGGCACTGTTTGTCCGGCCACCAGGGCCATATTTTCGACGCCCGATCCGGCCACCGGGTGAGGAAGTTCCACCCGCGGGATGTCGGGGATACCCACCGACCGGGCGATGAAGTCCCCCTGCGCCCAGAACTCGGTGGTTACCAACGCCACGGCAGGAACGCCTCGTCGAGCTGCCTCTACCCCGTCACGCACGGTGCCGGTGGTGCAGCTTCCTCAATGACCGTAGGCGGCGACGACTGCCTGGCACTCGCCCACCACCTCGTCGAGCATTTCGTCGGAAATCGTCGACGAGGCATTGCGCTTGTTCCATCGCCGAACCGAAACCTTGGGAAGCTGCTCGGCCAGGACCTTCTCGATCTCATCGAGAAACTCTTCGGAATCGGGAAACCCGTTTGCGACCAGACCAACCACGGCCGACGAGGCCTCGAGATCGATGGACAGCGCATAGTCCTCGACGGGAGTGCCAGGTTCGGAACGGGGATCGAGAAACGTGATCATCTTCAGACACTGTCAGGCGAAAGCCCCGCAAACAACCTGATGGGAAATTTTCGTATTCCTTATCAAGTAGGCGCAAAGACACGTCGAATCACAGATATATGGCGAAATCTGTCACCGCCGCCCATCTGGACTTTCGTCTTGGTGAGCTACCGAACCTAAAGCTCTGTGCGTCGCGAGACGACGCCCGCTTGGCCGTGTCAACGGCCGGCGTCTTTGTGGTTGTCGGTGACATTGGTGGCGTCAGCGGTGCGGCCGAAGGCGCGTATGAGCTTGCTCGGATCACCCGGGCAAGCCTTTCAGACACCCTCATGCCAACACCTCATGTTGAATCGGTGGTCGTGAGCCGCGAAGCGCCTCGACAGAGCTTCGACAGCCTGGTCATCTTCTTGTACCAACTCCCGAAACTTCTCGACGCTGGCAACAACATCGACCCCGAAACCATCAGTCGAGTTGGCGAACGAATTTCCGCCGGCAACCTGGCACCGGGCTGGGCACTTCAGACAACCAACACCGGTTCTCTCGCCGCCTAGACCGCGACCATCGGAACCAACTCGGGCCTCTAGACTTGCCGGGTGTCCAGCTTCGATGAGTCGGTAGAGTCCGTTGCCGATGCCCTTCGAGGCGTCGGTCCGGCCGATCAACTGTTCTACGCCGCGTCCGAATGGGGCGACTGGAGCAAGATCTGGCACGTCCTCGGTGTGTCCCGGGCAGTGATAACTCGCAATCCCGAGATTGCCATCAGGCTAAGTGTGGCGCTCGGGCTGGAATCGGCGTTCGTCAACGGCTTTGTGAAGTCGCTGTTTAAGCGAGAACGTCCAGTCTTTGAAGGCGAACGTCCGTTACATCTGCGCCAACCCAAAACCAGCAGCTTTCCGAGCGGGCACGCATCTTCGGCGTTCATGGCCGCAGCGATACTGTCCGACGAACATCCAGCCGGGAAGCCGCTGTACTACACCGCCGCAGCGGTGGTGGCCTACAGCCGCATACACGTAAAAATCCACCACGCAACCGACGTTGCGGGTGGATTAGTTACTGGAATCGCTCTGGGAAAGCTTGCCAAACGAGCATGGCCGCTCGGGTCGCCACCGTTTCTTTAGGCCGCCCTGTCCTAGGCAGCTGGGCGTTAGTAGGCAGCTGGGCGTTAGGCAGCCCCAGCCATTAGCTGGTGGCGAGGGGCTCCTCGAGCTGCGAAGCGTCGCTTGGGACGCTCTGTTCCGCAGCCGCAAGAATCATACGCACATCGAGCAAAAGATCAGACATCTCATCGGTGGTTACGAGGTTGCGATTTTGCAGATCGCCAAGACCCTTGTCGATGAGTGCGAGGGCTTCAGCAACAGTCTCAAATTCGATAAGTCCAGTCATTGCTTCACCTCGCTGTTCAGGTACAGACGCTTATTGTCCGCACTCAGGTTCGGCCCCCACAGTAGTTCACCCGGATGCCATAACGAGAGCAGATACGGCGAAATTGGCCGAAGGACCCATCCGGGCAGGTCACATGACCCACTCCAGGGATTTCAGCTTTTCGTTCGGAGGAGAATTGCCCTCTAGGGTGACGCGATGCAGGTAAAAGACAAGGTCGTAGTGGTAACCGGCGGAGCGTCGGGTATTGGGTACGAACTGGCCACCCGGTTCAAGGCCGAAGGCGCAGCTCACGTGGCGGTGGCCGATATGAACCCCCACGTCATGGCCGTCGGCGAAGAGATCGGTGGAATCGCCGAGGTGGTCGACGTATCCGATGTCGCCGCACTCACCGCCTTCATCGACCGAATCGAAGCCGAGGCCGGACCCATCGACCTGTTCTGCTCGAACGCCGGTATCGGAACCGGAATGGGCATCGACGCCGACGACGATATGTGGGCCGCGATTTGGGGCGTCAACGTGATGGCACACGTGTATGCGGCTCGCATTCTCATCCCTCGCATGAAAGAGCGGGGTGGCGGCTACCTGCTCAACACCGCATCGGCTGCCGGACTGCTAACCAACCTTGGCGATGCGGCCTACTCGGTCACCAAGGCTGGCGCCGTTGGCCTCGCCGAGTGGCTCTCCATCACCCACGCCGCCGATGGCATCAAGGTTTCGTGCCTCTGCCCGATGGCGGTTCGCACGCCGATGACCGACTCCGACGACCCGGCGGTTGCCAACGTGGTGTCGCACGGCATGATCGAACCCGAGGTCCTTGCCGACGCCGTCATCGCCGGCCTCGAAACCGAAGAGTTGCTAATCCTCCCCCACCCTGAGGTGGCGCACTTCATGCAGACCAAGGCGTCGGCCCATGAGAAGTGGCTCCACGGCATGCGGAAGCTACAAACATCCTTCTTTGAGTAGACGGCATCTTCGAGTAGACAGCACCTTGGAGAGAACGCGGCCGCTTGCCGACTCGGTCGGCCCAAACCTGCGCATCCTGTTCTGTGGGCTCAACCCCAGCCCTTCGTCGGCGGAGAACCAGGTGGCCTACGCCCGACCGGGCAATCGGTTCTGGCCCGCAGCGTTGGCCGCGGGAATCGTAACGATCGATCGCGATCCGGCCCATGCGCTGGAGCATCACGGCGTCGGCTTTACCGACCTGGTTGCCCGGGTTACGTCAAAGGCATCCGAGCTTGAGCCTGCGGAATACGTGGAGGGTTTGGCGGTTCTCGACGCATTGGTCGTGGAGCATCAGCCAGCGGTGGTGTGTTTCGTCGGGCTCTCGGGGTGGCGGGCTGCCGTCAACAGAAAGGCGACAGCGGGATGGCAACCCGAAACCGTTGGTGGACGCCGCGTCTATGTGATGCCATCGACCAGCGGACTCAACGCCCACGCGCAACTGCCCGATCTCACCGAACATCTCCGAACCGCCTTCGCTGGCCCGAAACACCCGCAGAGCTAGCCGAAAACCAGCTTTGCTGCAGCGACGTCTTCCAGTGCAGTGCCAGCCGATTTAAACAGCGTGATCTCGGCGTCGGTAGCGCGAACAGGGCACGTACCGGCAACCAGCTGCGCCAGATCTCCCTGGATGTCGTCGAGCTTCAATATTCCGGCTTCGAGCGGTTGGGCGATATCGCCAGCAAGCGAGCCGTCGGCGATGGTATCGACCCAAACACGGGCCCGGCGGACAGCATCGTCGTCGCTCTCGCGCATCGTTGGGGTAAACGAACCAATCAGGTCGACATGCGCGCCGTCTTTGAGCAATGCCCCTTTCACCAACGGGCTGGTGGCTCCGGTAACGCAGGTGATGACATCGGCGTTGGCCACGCTGGCGTCGAGATCGGGCGATACGACAACTTCGGCCGCAGCGATGTCGGGCGAGCCGGCCAGCGCGTCGACAACCGCCTGAGCCTTGTCGGCCGAACGGCCCCAAATTTCGATGCGCTCGTACGAACGAACGGCACTGTGGGCTTTGGCGGTCATCGGCGACAGCGCACCGGTTCCCACGACCAGCAGATTCTTGGCGTCGGTGCGGGCCAACCGCTTGGCGGCAACCGCCGATGCAGCGGGGGTTCGCATGGCGGTAAGCACGTTGCCGTCGCAGGCGCCGAGAAGCGTTCCGTCGACCGCGCTGAACAACAGCACACCGGCGTTGATGGTGGCCAGGTCGAGGTCGCCGTTCTCGGGGAAGAAGGTAACCACCTTCACGGCAATGACATCGCCAACCAACCAGCCGGGTTTGAGCAGCAGCGACGAGTCGGCGCGGCCGGGTACCTCGACCTGATGAACGGTGCGCTCAGGTGCGACAGCATTGTCGGCAAGAAAGACGTCTTCGAGCGACTCGATAAGCGCCGCCCACGGCAACGCTGCCGCAACCTCGTCGGGACCAAAGAACCGCATGAGGTGTCTCTACGCCGGGGCGTTAGGCGCCAGGTCGCGGATGACCTGGGGGACATCGATGCCCGGCATCGGCATGATGGATAGCGCTGGTGTGGTGACGCCGTTGGCGATGTAGCGCTCGACGTGAGCCTTGCAGTCGGCGGCGCTGCCGCTAACGATGAGCTCGTCGACAACCGAGTCGGGAATCTTCTCGAGCGAGCCTTTGCGATCGCCAGCCGCCCATTGTTCCCAGTGCTCGCCGAGTGCGTCGGTACGGCCCATCCATTCGTGGAAGGCCCGGTATACGGGAACGTTGAGATACGCCGCCATTGCGTATTTGCCCATTCCGAGCACCATCTCGCGGTCCTCGCTGGGAATCATGAAAATGCGGGCCACGATCTCGCGTGGCGCCCCATCGGCGGCCTCATGAACCACTGCCGACACGGTGGAAACATCTTCGGCCGACAACCAGTTGATGATGGCGCCGTCGCTTTCGCGGCCCGCCATCTTGAGCATGCCTTCGCGAAGGGCCGCCACCAGGATGGGTGGTTGCTCTTCGAGCTTCTCCATAAGCCGGAAACCCTTTATGGAGAATGTGTCGTAGTCCTCGGTGACCTTCTCGCCGGTGAGTGCCGCCTTCAGGAAACGCACGACGTCGCGGGTGTGCTTGTACGGCTCGTTGAATTCGATGCCGTTCCAGTTCTCGACGATGACATTGGACGATGAGCCGATACCGGCCACGAAGCGTCCGGGGGCTGCCGATGCAAGACCTGCGACCGACTGCGCCCACAGCGCCGGGCCTCGGGTGAACGCCGGAAGGATGGCGGTTCCGAGGCGCATCGACGGAGTCCAGGTCGACGCCAGGGCCAGCGGGGTCAGCCCATCGACGCCATTGGCCTCGGCCGACCAGAAGTCGGTGTACCCGAGGGACTCGACCTCCTCAAACTGTGCACGTTGCGTGTGCAAGGGGCCGTCGAAGGGAACGGTGATGCCATATCGCTGCATCGCCCGAACCTAGCGCTAGATGTGCCGATTCAGTAACTGCTCGAGAAGTTGGTCCTGGGCCGGAGTGATCGGCCCCTGAGAATCTCCATGCACGGCGTCGCCGGTGAAGTGATGAGCGAAGGCCTCGGCAAAGTCGCCCTGCCCAGCCCGAAAGTCGGAGATTCCGTTGCCCACCCACCACTGGGTGGTGACACCACGAGCATCCATCCACTCGATCCGTTCGGTGTCGTCGAGGTAGGTGAGGTCAAACACGTGACCAAGTTCGTGGGCAACAACGCCAGCGAGGGATTCGGGCGTGTCATCGCTGTGCACGTACACCTCGACCCGTTTCTCGGTAGCGAAGGTGAGGCCATGGAAGCCGCGGACGGCGCCGCGAAACTCAACGGTCCATCCGGGAAAGGTCTGTTCCATGTCGATCCCGATCAGGTCGAGGGCCTGCTCACCAAGCAACTGCTCGGCCGAAACGGTGACATAACTCTCTTCGACCGGAGCCTCCGTCGGCGCTTCGACAGCAGGGGCTTCGGCAGCAGGGGCTTCGACAGCAGGGGTTTCGACAGCGCTCTCGGCGACGAACGCGCTCACCGCACTCGCAGCGCTAGCATCATCAGCGACCTGCACCGTGCTGGTAGAACTCAGGCTGGCAGGCTGGTCGACGACGATTGTCGAGGGTGCTCGATCGCCGCCACCTGCGCCGGTTGGCGCTTCGGGCGTATCGGTTTCTGCGGGAGTGGAGAACACCAACGCGCCCATGGTGACCGCGCCCACCAGAAGGCCGGCTCCGGGCACCCACAGGCGCTTCTTGAGTTTGCCGAGCAGCGTCGCCAGTGCCGGATCGTTGGCCGCCATGGCCGCAAGCAGTTGCTCTTCGATCAGCTCCGAACGCTCGAGTAGGGAGGCTTCGAGAATGGCGAGATCATGGGATCGAAGCGGGATCTCGGTTCCGGGTTCTACCCGGCGCAGCATGTACACCAGCGACAGGTACCGGTCGAGAATGTGCTGATGCTCGGAACTGGTTAGTCGCTCCTTGGTTTCACCAACCCGTAGATAGTTGGAGTTGAGGTCGATACACAGCTTGGCGCGGTGCGGCACCACCTGACGGCAGTCGACGTTGTACAGATGGCTCAGGAGCGGCAGCAGATCATCGCGAACCGAATCGCGGCCGGTTTCGAAGGCCGATAGTTCGCCAACGGTAAATCGCCCGCCCGAGTTTCGCGCCAGGGTGTCAAGGTCAAGGCCAAGGTCGGCCCGCGATGTGGCCAGAAGGGTTCCGAAGCGGTGGGCCGGAATGAGGTCGGGATCGGTCGTGCGAGTGGAAGTGGGAGTAGGGGTGATCATGGCTTACTTGAGGAACTGCAGCATTCCGAGGAGAACATCGGCCTGGTCGTCGGTGATGTCGCCGTGCGAGCCGGGGTGCACCGCATCGCCAGCTACGGCAAAGGCGAACGCCTCGGCGAAATCGCCCTGCCCGGCAGCGAAGTCGGTGAGGTTTGCGCCTACCCACCACTGGTCGTAGCCCCGAACGTCCATCCAGTCTTGACGAAGCTCGTCGTTCATATACGTAAGGTCGTAGGCGTGACCAAGCTCGTGGGCCAGCACGCCGGCAACCAGGTGGGGGTTGTCGTTGGGACGAACGAAGATCTCGATTCGTTGTTCGTTGGTATAGGTGAGTCCGCGGAAACCGTGTTTCGGTCCGAGGAACACCACTTCCCAATCCGGCAGGGTGGCCCGAATATCGAAACCGACCCGCTCGATGGTGGCGGCGACCAGCGCCTCGTCGACCGATGGGTCGATGTAGGCGGAGGTGAAGATCTCGTTGTTGATGCCACCGGCTAGCGGGGCCGAGGAGGTTGACGTCGAGGTTGAGGTGGACGTTGACGTTGACGTTGACGTGGAGGTTGACGTGGACGTGGTGGTGCCCGGGTTCTCAATACCCGAGAGCACTTCGGTGCGCTCGGCGAGCGTGACCCCTTCGGGGAGCACAAAGCCGATGGGTTCCTCGATCACCAGCGAGTTCTGGGCCAGATCTCCGCCACCGATTCCATCGGTCGCATCGTCGTTGGTAGCGGCAAACACGAGGGCACCGATTCCGACGCTTCCGACAAACAGCCCAGCTCCGGGAATCCAGACCTTTCTGCGAAGAAGATCGAGCAGCTTCTTAAGCGCCGGATCGCTGGCGACCATCGCCGCCAAGAGCTGCTCTTCGATGAGCTCGGAGCGTTCACGAAGCGACGCCTCCAGAATTGCCAGATCGTCGCCACGAAGCGGGATGGTCTCGGTACCGGGTTCAACGCCTCGCACGAGATAGAGCAGCGAAAGGTACCGATCGAGAATCGCTTTCTGACTAATGACGTCGAGGCGCTCTTCGATATGTGCGACCCGCAGATACTTTCGGTGCACGTCGAGACACAGCTTGGCCCGGTGGGGCACCACCTCGCCGAAGGGCACGCCATAGAGTTCGCTGAGCACTGGGATTGCGGTGTCGACAACGTTCAGTCGGCCGTTCTCGATCGAGGCCAGTTCACCAGCGGTGAAGCGCCCTGCGGACGCCGAGGCGAGATCATCGAGGTCGACTCCTTCGGCAAGCCGCCGTTCGGCCAAAACAGCACCGAATCGATGCGACGGAATCAGCTCGGCGACCGAGGAAGAATGCACTGCCATACGTGAGGTTTTCGGCCTGCCAGCACGCCAACTGGAGCACTATTGCCAGTTTTCGGGGCGATCTTGGGGCGGTTTCAGCAGTACTGTTTGTGTGCTTTCCCGAGCGTGTCACACCCCCTCTGCATACTTGAATCATGAGTACGCAGCTTGTTTCCGCCCAAACCCCATCGCTTCCTTTCGGCGCCCCGCTTCCGGCCCGCACCCCCGCCCGCTCTCGTACGGCAACCACCAGTTCTCGCTCGAGCTCGAGCAGCCCATCGGCGTCGGCTCGCCGCAGCCCGCAACAGGCAAACGTGGCCGGTGTGCGCCGGACCCGCCAGGCCGCCAAGTCGCCGCGCCGTTCGTCGGTTCGTTCATCCACCTGGCGCCTCGACGAGGACACCAAACAAACCGGACGAGCAGGTATCGCCTCGGCCCGCCAGGCATTGGCCAGCGCTCGCCGCCAACGTTTCGACGACTTTGGCGAACTTCCCGAAGCCGCCTAACACCCCGTAGGGTGAGCAGCGCTCGCCTCTCCCCTCTTTACCGCCTCCCCTCGCTCCGTCTTTCCTTCATCGCACCCTTCCCCCAACGTTCACGACTCAACGCAGCGGTGTCCCTTGCGACACATTGCCGAGAGAGTCTTTACCTTGGGATGTGGTGTGTACCCACCAAACGTGCGGGTGCTTGGGTTTTGCCTTGGTATCTTTCTGATCGTTTCTCTTGCGGCATGTCGGCCAAGTGGTCCGCCAGCTTCTGGTTCAACCAATGCCAGCGTCATCGAAGTCATCGACGGCGACACCGTGAGGCTTCGTTTCGCAAGCGGTGACGAAGTGGTTCGGCTGCTCGGCGTCGATACCCCCGAAACCGTCGATCCCAATCGCCCTGCCCAGTGCTTCGGCGCCGAGGCCTCGACCTTTCTTTCTCAGCTGCTTCCGGCAGGCCACCACGTACTCGTGGTTCGCGATGCTCAAACCCGAGACGCGTTTGGCCGGCTTCTCGCCTACCTGTTTCTCGATAGCGACGGCACCTTCGTCAACCTCGAACTGATCCGGAACGGATTCGCCGACACGCTGTCGATCGAGCCAAACACCACCTACCAGTCCGAGTTCGCAACCGCCCTGCGCATCGCCAGAGGCAGCCGCGTGGGGTTATGGGGCTCGTGCGACAGCGCCGATCAACCGTTGTTGCCTGGCGTTCCGTGACAACTAACCGCCGCCCAGTCCACCAACTTGACGCCTCTGCTGTGTCCGATGGAACGCTCGGTCGCCTAGCGTGGAAGCTGTGAGCGAACTCAACGAACGGCTCGGACACGCCGGCAATGCCAAGTTGATGATTCTGAGTGCCGACCTTCTCGGCACGAGCCATGCTTCGACCGAAGGCGTGTACTCGGCGGTCAGATCCGGACTTGCTACCTGTGGGTCGTTGGCAACGCCGGGTCCGTGGTCGCGATACGCCGCCGCCCACTACCGCGGCGAGGACGTTGGCGTGCTTCTCACCCTCAACGCCGAGCTCGACATTTTGCGTTGGGGCCCCACCACCCATGCTCCGTCACTTCTCGATGGCGAGGGCGGGTTTCCTCGCACGCTTGAAGACCTGTGGGATCACGCCGACCTCGAAGAGGTCCGTCGCGAGTGCCGGGCGCAGGTCGAGCGGGCGATCCTTTGGGGTTTCCGTCTTACCCACTTAGCCACGTTGCGTAGCGCGCTACAGCAGCGGCCCGAGTTCTTCGATGTTCTCCTCGACCTTGGCTGCGAGTACCGCCTACCGCTGAGGCTCCACGGTGAAGCTCGAGAAGCAGAAACCGGATTCCCCTTTCGTCAACTTGCGGCCAACGAGGGCATCGTCATGCCCGACCAGGTCATCCACGCAAGTGGCCTCTCGCGGACCGAGTTCGAGGTGCTGCTCGCCGAGCTGGAGCCCGGTATCACCGAAGTTATTCTTGAGCCCGCCATCGATTCCGCCGAGCTACGAGCCGCCGATCCGCGGTGGTCCGAACGGGTTAGCGATCTCGATCTGCTGGTGGGCGATTCGGGCCTGGCAGCAACGATCGAGCGGTCGCTGATCGAACCGGTCTCCTACAAGGCGCTCTGCAAACTCCAGCGCAGCTAACCCATCGCCCAGCGTTAGGCGGGTGCGGCGCTCACCCGTTCGAGAAACGGCCGAAGATGAGCCAGCACCTCATCTGGTGCCTCGACAACGATCGAGTGGCGTAGCTCGGGAAGAATCACCAACTCGCTGTTGGGAAGCTCCTGGTCGATAAAGGTATTGAGTCGAGGGTTGCAGCCCGGGTCGTTCTCGCCGGTAAGCACGAGGCAGGGAACATCGACCTGGCTGAGCCACGGCGCCATCTCGGTCTCGGCGTACACGTCGAACACGGACAGAAAGACGTCGGGCGGGGTGGTGAGCACCTGCTCGATCCGGTTTTCGATGATTGCGGGGTTTGCGGCAGCGAAAGGTTCGGTATACCAACGGCCAACCAAGGTGTTGAGAACGCTCTCGATTCCTTCGTCGCGCATTCTGGCCACGACCCCCTTGACCCGGGCGCTGTCGTCGGCGGTACGACCGGCGGCAGTACTGAGCAGGCCAACCGACAGTGTCCGCTCGGGATAAGCCAGCGCGTACGCCGGGCCGATCATGCCCCCAAGTGAATGACCAATGACGTGGATCTGTTCGTGCCCGAGCATGGAGCGAAGCGCCTCGAGATCGGCCACCAACTGATCGAGTGAATAGGGAACGGCCGGAACTGGGCTCTGGCCGTGCCCTCGCAGATCATAGGCAACGCAGGTGAACGAGTCGCTCAACGCTTCGACCATGCGGTTCCACGTGGTCTTTCGACTGCCGATGCCATGCACCATGTACAGCGCCGGGCCGCTTCCGGCGACCTCGTAGGCCACATCCACGGGGGCAACATCTGCGGGGGCAACAGTGTCGTTCGGTTGCGTTGAACTGCTGGGTTCAGTCATGAGCTACCGGCCTTCAGTGGAAACGAAGTGGGGGATGACCTCTTCGGAGACCCGCTGCATCATCTCGGCCATCTCGGTTTGGGATTGGCCGATGTTGGAGCTGAAGATCATCTCGTCGGTGCCCAGGTCGGCGTATTCGCCGAGCCGGTCGACCATCTCGTCGGCCGTGCAGATCAAAATGTTGTCGTTGAGCTCGTCAATGGTCTGGGTTCGAGGAAGCGCAGCGATACAGCCGTTCTTGACGATGCCTGGACCGGTGTACACATTGTCGAACCGACGGTAGTAGTCGTGGGCAAGCTCGAGTTTGTGGCGGGCATCGGCCGCGTTCTCGGCGCAGTACACGATACGACTCAGCATGATTCGGAGATCTTTGCCTGCGTCACCCATCTCGGCCTTGGCCTCTTTGTGTGCCCCAACCTGCATGCGAAGCAGCTCGGGGTTGCCAGCTAGCGGCGTGGTCTGAATGTTGAAGCCTCGCAACGTCGCCGACCGAATGCCCTCGGCGTTCATGGTGGCAATCATCATCCGCGGATGCGGTGAGGTGATGGGCCTCGGCATGATGGTGAGCGGCTCAAAGTCGTAGTACTTGCCGTGGTGCTCGACATCGAACTCGGTGAGCAGGCGCAGCAAGACGTCGAGCGATTCGTCAAACTTCTCGCGGCTTTCTTCGATGGGCGCCCCGAGACGAGCCAGCTCGTAGGGGTAGGCGCCTCTGCTCACACCGAGCACTAGCCGGCCGTCGGTGAGAATGTCGGCCATCGCAACCTCGCCCGCATAGGTGCGCATGTCGTGAATGGGTAGCACCGCTACCGAGGTGATGATGTCGACATGTTCGGTTTCGCACGCCACCTTTACCGCAAACTGCAGTGGCGCCGGGTTGAGCAAAATGTTGATGAGGTGGTGCTCGGGGATCGACACGCTGCGGTAGCCAAAGCGCTCGGCATCCTTGGCCTGGGTGACCATGTCGGCGAACAACCGGTCGCCGCCATAGGACGGGTCGGGAAAGTAGCTCGAGAGAAAATGGTTGAAGTCCACACCGAAAGTATGACGCAACCTACCCCTGCGACGCACCCGCTCGTTGGTAGAAACCCGCAACCGCTACGCTGGAACTCTCGTATGTCTTTGCTCCCGTTTCCTCTCCTGCGTCAGCATGTGCGCACCAGCGTGCGTATGGCGCTGATCGCTTCGACCATTGCGCTGGTAGCAGCTGCCTGCGGGAGTGAGCAGACGGTTGCAACCGGTAGCGCTTCGGTGCCCGGGGCTTCGGTGGCCGATGCGGGTGCCAGCCTCGGCGCCATCAGCACCGCCAACGGCGGCTCGTTCCAGTTTGCCGACCTCGACAACAAGCCGACGGTGGTCTGGTTCTGGGGTCCTGGTTGAGCCCGTTGTCTGAATGAAGCAAGTGCGGTCGCACTTGCCACTCGAACCTACGGCGACGACGTGAACTTCCTGGCCGTCGTGGCCGGCGATGAAGCCGAAGGCTCCGACGAAATTCTGGCCGGCTTCGGGCTGGATACGGTGACGTCGTTGGTTGACCAGGACGGTTCGGTCTGGGATCACTTCGGCGTGTTCTCGCAGCCAGCGATGGTGTTTGTCGAGACCGATGGCACCTACGAACGCCACACCGGCCAACTCGGCCCATGGGATCTTCAGGACCGCATCGACCAGCTCAGTTAAGCCCTGCATCAGCGCCCTGTCTCAGTGAAAGAGGTCTAGCGATACGTTGGCTGCGGGTCGGTGTTGGCCCCTCGGGCAATCCGAACCGCTGTTCCTTCGTCGACCTCGCCGGTCGAGAACTCGTCGAGGTGCACGCCGGAATAGGTGGTGACCGGTAAACCGGCGGCGCGCATCGCTGCCAACCGTTGGGGCACGGCCCGCTTTCGACGAGATTGATGGGGCTGCCAAAGCTCCAGCGTTTCGGCCACCGGCAGGTCATCGTCGGTGATCACTACCGCTCCCTCCGAAATGGCGGCCGCAAGGAGCCCGGCCCCAGCCTCTGTGCGGGCGATGATGCCGTTGAACCCGTCGTCCTCGCCCGTGGGTCCGCCTCCGGGCCAGCAATCGAGCGACACCAGATCGGCGACTTCGCCCATGCCGTCGGCACACACTTTGCAGCGCCACTGGAGGTCCCAGGTTCCTTCGTCTTCCCACAACTCCTGATAGGTGAGTTGATGCACTTCGCCCTCGGTTGTGGTGACCGTGGTGGGGCCCGGATTTCCGTATCCCCGGTACGACACCGACGCCACTTGGTTCGGGGCAACCCCAAACCGGTCCAGAATTCCTGCGGTCTTGCTCATCAGCGAGGCACCACCGCACGCCATTGCGAGCACATAGCGCACATCGGCGGGATGCCCGTCCGGCAACTCACGGATCATTGCCCGAACCGCTGCGATATCGCACGGCTTGGCGATCACCGCCGTGGCCAGGCCCGAATCGAGCACCTCGACCAAGCGGGTCAGCGGGGCCGCGGGGCCATACCTGGATCGCGCGCCGGCCGCCACCTGGTCGACTGTTGTCGATACCTTTGCCTGCCAATTGAGGGGATCACCGGGCACCGGACCAACGTGAAGAATCTGCTCGACTCGCCCCGAAGAAATCAGGAACTGACCAAGGGCGGTAAGCACTCCCCCGGTAGCCGACTCGAACCGAACGGTGGGGTCGGCGGCGTGCCCTTTGGCGAGTCGCCGCACCTGACCCCAAAGGCTCGAGAAGTCGGCATCGGGATAGTCATTGTCCACCTGCACCTGAAGCCCGGGACATACCCGATTGATCTCGGCCAGGCGATTGCCAACCACCGGTACCCGTTCGGCCGGGCGTTCGGCACCGTTGTCGGTAGGCCGGATTGCAATGTCGTCCGGAGCGATGGCAGCGCACAGTCCGCAGCCGATACACAACCCTGACTCGACGATTTCGGCAACGGTGAACACGGCGGTTCAGTCGGGGTAGTCGGTGTCGGCGTGCACCTTGGCCTGAAATGCCCGGTACTCGTCACTGTGAAGCACCTCGCTCCAAGTAAAGAGCCACTTGGGGTGGTCGCCCTCAACCTTGATGCGGCCCTGCATGTAGGCCGCATCGGGGCCGAGTTCGCCCGACAACATCTTTACGTCGTAGGGGTACTTCCACGTGATGGTGACGTCGGCCTCTTTGTTTTTGCCAAGCGATGCTTCGACCACTCGGCCGTCGACGACAACATCGAACCAGCGAATGTTGCCGTTCGGGGTCTTTTCGATCACGTATTGCGTGATCACGTCGATGCCGGCTCTCTCGGGCAGCTCGGCGCCACACGTGGCGTAGAGCTCCATCCACTCTTCAGCGAGATACTCGGCCATCAGCGTTCGGCCTCGGCAGGTTCGGGGGCAGGACTGGCGGCCAGGTACTCACGCACACCTTCGAAAAGATCGGCCTCGGATTCGGCGACCGGCATCACCGACTGACCCAAGATGTAGTCGTCATACGGGTAAGCCTCGCGACCAGCATCGTCGGGAAGCCCAAACCAGAAGGGTGACGCCGGGTCGACCTGGGTGGCGTGGGCCCGCAGAGCCTCGCCCCGAATGTGGAAGTAATCGCCGATGTCGACCTTGGCGCTGATGCGATGATCTTGGCTCGGCCGGTCGAACCATTCCTTCGTGAATGGCGATTCGAGCCCCAGCTCGGCGAACTTGGCGTGCATGGCTTCCATCCGGGCTCGCGACCAGGTGGAGTAATACACCTTGAGCACCTGCCACGGTTCACCCAGTTCCGGCCGGTATGACGCATCGCCGGCCCGTTCAATAGCCGGGAGGCTGATGTCGTGGACCCGAAGATGGTCGGGGTGCCGGTAGCCCTGCTGATCGTCGCTGTAGGTGACCAGAACATGGGGTCGATGCTGGCGAAGAAGGCCCACGAACCGGTCGATGGCCTCGTCGATCGGGGCCTGCCAGAAGCACTCGGGGTTTTTGTTGGCGTCGGAGTCTTCCATGCCCGAATCGCGGTAGCCCAACATCTCGACGGTTTCGTAACCGATGATTCTGGCGGCCTCAGCAAGCTCGCCGTGGCGAACCTCGGCCATATTGTTTCGCACCTCATCGCGATCCATGGCGGGGTTGAGGATGTCGCCTTCTTCACCGCCGGTGGCACACACCAGAACGGTTCCGGCACCCCCGGCGCGGTACCGGGCAATGGAGCCTGCGCCCTTGCTTGACTCATCGTCGGGATGGGCATGAAGAGTGAGAATCCGGAGCCCGGCATACTCGCCCGTTGAAGTTGCGTTCATTGCCCTAAACCTAGTTGTCTCAAACCTCGTTCAGCGAGACGCCGTCGCTACGAGTTCGACCGCTCCGGTCTCGTCATCGTCTTCGAGGAGCCAGCCACATCGAAGCGCCAACAGTTGCCGACCCTCGTCGGGGCCCACGGTGATGAGCTCGTCGTCGGGACGCAATACCACCGCACCCCCAGGTCGATACAGGTACCCGCCGCCACGGCGGATAGCCAGCACGTCGAACCCCGGCTCGATATCGAGCTGCAGCTCGGCCAACGTGCGGCCGTCGCACGAGCTTTGCGCCGCGACCGGAACCTTCATCACCACTTCGTCGGACTCGCCGAGAGCCAGGCCCAAAATTGGATGTAGCTGGGCCTGATCCTCGATCAGGGCCACCATTTGTTGCGCCTGATCGCCGATGTCTTCGGCCGCCTCGGCAAGATGCAACAGCCCCCGCAACGGGCCGGGGTCGATATCGTCGGCGGCGGCTCGCAGTACCCAGAGTTCGAGGCGATCCTTCATTTCGTCGAGGCGATCTTCGAGATGTTTCACCTCGGCGACGAGTCCGAGGTCGGACAACACAATCGCCGAATACGCCAGACCAACCGCAACTTCTGACAGGTTCTTCATCTCGACCAACACATCGACCGCCCGGTCAAGATCGGTCACTGCGGTTTCCTCGGCGGGTTCGGGCGGGTTCCAGGGCGTTGCAGCTGCCAACTGTCGGAGCCGGCCGATTCCGGCCGGGCTGCCACGAAGGAACAACACGTCGCCGGGCACCAGCACATAATCTCCCGACAGCTCGGTCACCCAGTTTCGGTCGCGCCGAACCGCCATAATGCGCATGCCTGCCGCCACCGGAAGCTCCAGGGCAGCCAGAGGCCGATGGGCCATATGCGACCCGTCGCTCACCAGTACTCGGTGCGATACCTCTTCGGCATCGGCGAGGTCAACCAACAGTTGATTCGGGATGCCGAGCTTGTGGATAACGACCCGTCCAATATTGACCGCATCGTTGGCGATACGTTCGATGGCCGAGATCACCTGTAGCACCGACGACATCGCCGACGCTTCCTTTGGACTTCGGACCGCGAGCACACAAAGGGTGCGCATGTCGTCTACCAGCTCGGTCATTTTGGTTTCGAGTTCGCTCACCTCTTCGGCCATATCCGGGTCGCTGAAGTACACGGCGGCATACGCAAGATCGACCATCAGCTCGGAGGTGTCTTTGGCCTCCGCCAACATCGTTCGCAGATTTCGAGGTTTATCGTCCATGAATCTCTCTTAGTTTGTCCTCATACGCCCACCAGCACAATGGCCAAGATCAGCGTGAACGCACCCACAAAGTCGAGGGTTGAGGTAACCACCGGCATGCCGTAGGTATCGGGGTCAAGGCCCAGCCGCACCGCCCAGAGGGTGCCGAAGTAGGCCACCGCAATCAGGAACAACGTGGCCACGATGCCACCCAGCACCGCAATGCTGATCATCTCGAAGATGCCGGGACTGGCAAAGCCAAAGAGCAGCGCGCCCAAATGCGCCAGGATCGCCGTAAAGGCAAACACCGGAATCGACAAGAGAAAGATGGTGCGAATATCGATCCGGGCGGCTTTGGCCGGAAGCGGCGACGGCGTGATCACGCCCAAGTGAAACTTGGTGGCGAGCCGGCTCGACAGGATGCCACCAAGCGAACCTGCGGCTCCGAAGTACCCCGGTAGCAAGATGAGGAGGCTCTCGAATTCGGCGAATTGATCGAGGCGTTTCTCGACGGTGATTCCGGCCACCAGGTCAAGAATCACGGCGATGCTGAGAACCGGAAACGACTCGATGGCGATACGACGAAGTTCGGGCAGCGCCGAGCGAAACATCGCAAGCACAACAACCACGCCGAGGATGGTGAGCACCACGGCCAGGACGGTGGTGGTCGAGCCGCGTCGGGTAAGCCATGCCGCGATGAGCAACGACGGCAGCGTCACCACATCGCCAACGCCGGTAACCAGCGGTGCCGTCACGTTGTCGAGGTTCCAACCAAACCGAACCGAACCGGCGCTCAAAACCAGGGTGATGGCCAGCACCACCAGGCTTGCCAACATGCCCCCGACCACCGACACGACGATGAAATCGTCGATTCCCATGGTGGGCGAGATGCTGAACACCACCGCCACGACCTTGGCCAGCAAGGCAGCGGTTACCGACAACCCAAGCGAGAGCCCAACTGCGCCGACGATGTTCTGCCCAACCACCGTGTCGAGACGTCGACTAAGCGTGAACGTACCCATTGCGATGGTGGTGCCTAGCCGACTTCCGAGGGCGCCGAACACGTTGCCGCGAAGCGCGATCGCCGCTGGGACCAACAGCAGGAGTCCGGGGAGATCTTCGAGCGTGTTGGTAGCCGAAGCCAGGAACAGGCCGCCCGAAATCATGGCCACGGTCGACAAAACGAGCGCAGCGAGGCTCTGCCGGACCCCGGTTGCGTCGGGACCCAACAACGCCCGAAGGCGCGCCATGACGCGGGTCAGCAGGTTCATGACGTAAGTATCGTTGATTCCATTACCCTTAGCCCCGATGTACTCGACTCGGCCTGGGGTGACCTGCTTTCTCTTCATCGTTGTCGGCGCGTTGGTTTCCGCAGCATGTGCACCAGCGTCCACGGGCCGAGAACTCGGCGAGGCACCCCCGCAGCCAGCGGTTGCGGCCGAACCCGTTCAGGAGATCATTCCCCTTACCGAGGCGGGCATCGAAGGGTTCCAGATATCGAGCTCGGCTTTCGAACCGGGTGGCGAACTCCCCGACGAATACACCTCGGTCAGTGGCGATCTTTCACCCCCGCTGTCCATCGAAGGCGTACCAGCGGGCACCACCGAGCTTGCCCTGGTGGTCAGCGACGCCGATAACTCCGGCTTCGTGCATTGGCTGGTCAGCGGCATCCCGGCCGACACCACGTTCATCGATCCGGGCCGGCTCCCTCCCGGCGCTGTAGCTCATCTCAACGGCGCCGGAGGTTTCGGATGGTTCGCGCCATCGAAATCGCTCGACATGGTCCACCGGTACCAGTTTGAGCTCTACGCCCTCACCGCACCGCTCCAACTCGCGGCCGACCACGACGTTCTCGCAACGATCGATACGGTCCAGCGCAACTCGATCTCCCGAACGTCCATTCTTGCGATTCTCATAGGGTAAGCCGACTTGGTACCTTCGTACCATGAGGTACCCCCACCTGAGCATTGCCAAATGGCTACTCGCCGCAGTGCTGGTGCTCACCCCCGCAATCATCTTCTTCGCTCTAAGCGAAAAAGGGTCGTCAGGCGCCACCGCTCAAGCCCAGATCTTCCACGGCGGCACCACGTGGGTCGATACCGAGATCATCAAGATCCGATCGTTCGGCAACGTCGCTCCGGCAGCGTCACTCGAGGACGAGACGGTTGAAGAAATTCTCGAGAACCTTTCGGTAGAGGCCGTCGAAAAGGGCTTTGCGGTTCGCGACCGCCCCGACACCCGACTCCTCAAACTCGAATACACCAACGACGACCCGGCCACCGCAATGCGGGTGCTGACCTCAATCACCAACATGTACATGTCGAGCGCCGCACCGCTGGTGGACCTCGAGGCAAGCCGACATCGGTTCAGCGAACTCGAAGACGCCCACATAGCATCGCTAGAAGCACTCGATCAGCGCATCGAAACTCTCGAGGTCGGGTCGGCCGACTATGTCGATGCCACGTGGAGCCGCGATGCCGTTGTCGATGCCCTTCAAGACGTCGCTATGCAACGTAGCGAATTGGGTGAGGACAACCGGTCGACGGTTGGCTCTGAGGTGGTAGCCAACCCCTTCCTGGTTCCTGCCACCCCATCGAACGCGCTCCGCCAGACATTGCTGGGGTTGGGCCTTGGGGCACTTCTGGCCGGCACGTTCCTGCTGGTGGTTCGCTATGGCGAGGGTCGATCTACCGAAAATCTCTCGAAGCGATCGGCGAACGTACCGGAAGCGCCTCAAGCTTTTCGGCAATAACGTTGATCACGCCTTCGTTCTTTTCGAGGCGACCACGAATCAACATTGCTGGTGCGGTCTTGGCCACCATGGCGTGATGAGTCCAGCACCCCTTCGAAACCACCACGTTGATGAAGCCGGTTTCGTCTTCGAGGTTGATGAAGGTGGTTCCACCGGCGGTAGCCGGCCGCTGACGATGCGTCACCACTCCCCCGACGATCACCTTGCCACCCGCTTGAGCATCGCGAAGACCAGCAGCGGTAACCACACCTCGTTCGTCGAGTTGCTCGCGAACAAACTTGGTGGGGTGACCATCGGGTGACACGCCGGTAGCCCACAGGTCGGCTAGGGCGATCTCGTGCTCGGACATGCCGGGCAGGGTGGGCGCCACCACCCCGGTGATAATACCTTCGAGTCGATCGGGCTTGCTTTGTGCAACCGCTCCGGCCGACCACAAAGCCGACCGGCGGGCGGTGCTACCCGCACCAGCATCATCCGCACTCGCACTCTCACTCACATCAAGGAGCGAGTCGAACACACCAGCGGTGGCCAACGATTCGAGCACGTTGAGTGCCAACCGATGTTCGCGTGCCACCTGCTCCATGCTGGTGTAGGGCTGCCCGGCAACGATGGCTTCGGCCAGTTCGTCGCCAACGTGGCGAACCGACGCCAACCCCAACCGCACCGCCATCTCGGTCTGGCCAGTTGCACCCTTCGCTACCGGTTCGAGCGATGCCCCTGCGGCAGACGCATTGATGTCGGGGGTACGCACCTCGACCCCATGACGTCGGGCGTCCTGCACCAACGAGTGCGGCGAATAGAACCCCATGGGTTGTGCATTGAGAAGTCCGGCACAGAACGCCGCCGGGTAATGGTGTTTGATCCACGAACTCGAATACACCAGGTAGGCAAACGACACCGAATGGCTCTCGGGAAACCCGTAGTTGGCGAAGGCGGCCAGCTTCTCCCACAGCGTGTCGGCGATGTCGCTGGTTATCCCTCGCTCGGCCATGCCTTCGTACATCCGGGCTTTGAGCCGCAGCATCCGTTCGGTACTGCGCTTTGATCCCATGGCTTGGCGCAACTCGTCGGCCTCGCCGGGGCTGAATCCACCCACGTCGATGGCCATCTGCATCAACTGCTCCTGAAACAGTGGGATCCCGAGAGTCTTGGCCAGCGACTTTTCAAGCAACGGGTGCAGGTAGGTGACGGGTTCTTCGCCGTTGCGACGTCGAATATAGGGATGCACCGAGCCGCCCTGAATCGGTCCCGGCCGGATCAGAGCGATCTCGACCACCAGATCGTAAAAACAGCGCGGCCGCAACCGAGGAAGGGTGGCCATCTGGGCCCGACTCTCGATCTGGAACACCCCAACGGTGTCGGCTGCGCAGATCATGTCGTACACGTCGGGGTCCTGGGGCAACTCGGCTAGGTTGAGCTTGAGCGGCTCCCCCGCCAAAGGATGACCGGCTGGGTGGGTGTAGTTGGCTGCGATGAGATCGACCGACAGGTGTAGCGCACTCAACATGCCCAACCCCAGCAGGTCGAACTTCACCAAGCCGGTGCGGGCGCAGTCTTCTTTGTCCCACTGGAGCACGCTGCGGTTCTCCATACGACCCCATTCGACCGGGCATACCTCGACGATGGGGCGATCGCAGATGACCATGCCACCCGAGTGAATGCCCAGGTGACGGGGGGCATGCTCGAGCTCGGACGCCAACTCAAACACCTGCTCGGGAAGGTTCTGATCTTGTGCACTGAGCGAACTCCACCGCTCCATTCGCTTACTGAAGGCATCCTGTTGGCCGGTGCTGTAGCCCAACGCCTTGGCAACATCGCGTACCGCCGACTTGCTGCGATAGGTGATGACATTGGCGACCTGGGCGGTGAAGTCGCGTCCATATCGCTCGTACACATACTGAATAACCTCCTCGCGCCGACCGCTTTCGAAATCGATGTCGATATCGGGTGGGCCATCGCGTTCGGGCGAAAGAAACCGCTCGAACAACAGCCCCAACGACACCGCATCGGCGTTGGTGATACCCAGCGCATAACAAACCGCCGAGTTCGCCGCCGAGCCTCGACCCTGGCAGTAAATATCGTTGGTTCGGGCAAAGTCGACGATGTCGAACACGATGAGGAAGTAGCCGGGAAAGCCGAGCTGCTCGATGAGTTCGAGCTCATGATCGATCTGTTCATACGCCCCCTTCACCCGCTCGGCTCGACGAGTGCCGTAACGCTTCGCCGCGCCCTGTTCCACCAGTTCCCGGAGCCACGACATTTCATCGTGGCCGTCGGGGCAGGGATAAGGCGGGAGATTAGGGGCCACCAGCGCCAGATCGAACGCACAATCGAGCGCCAGCTCGGCGGCCCGTTCGACCACCCCCGGATATCGGCGAAACCGGCGCGCTTGCTCGTCGCCTGATCGCAGATGTGCCGAAGCTGCCGCCGGAAGCCACCCGTCAATCTCGTCGAGCGACCGTCGGGACCGTACCGCAGCCATCGCCGTTGCCAGCCGACGTCGTTTGGGCGAGTGGTAGTGCACGTTGTTGGTGGCCACCACGTTGAGCCCAGCGGCAATGCCCAGCTGAGCCAACGCGTCGTTGCGGACCGAATCGGTCGGTTGCCCGTGGTCCCATAACTCGACGGCCACGTTGTCGCGCCCGAAGCCGTCGATGAGCATGTCGAGTGCCCGCCGAGCCGCTGCGGGGCCTTGCTGTTCGAGTGCCGCTGGCACCGCCGCCTTGCGACACCCGGTAAGTACCAACCAGTCCCCGGTGTTGCTTGTGCCACCGATCTCTACCAGCCGGGGATACTCGATACGCGGTGCGCCCTTCTCGCCCGCCATCTGCGCTTCGCTGATAGCCCGCCCAAGCTTGGCGTAGCCCTCGGGGTTTCGGGCCAGCACCAAAAGGTGTTCGCCCGCGGGGTCGGCCACGCCCATCTGCGGTTGCCGCATGCCTAACGAAAGCTCGGCGCCAAACACCGTTGGCAACCCGTGGGCCTTGGCTGCCTCGGCGAATCGGACCACTCCGTAGAACCCGTTGTGGTCGGTAATGGCCAAGGCTTCGAGCCCGAGCGAAACCGCTTCCTCCACCAATTCGTCGGGGTCCGATGCCCCATCGAGGAAACTGAAGTTCGAGTGACAGTGCAGCTCGGCATACTTGGTGGTGCTGGTGGCCCGTACGAGTGCCGGTGGCTCATAGTCGGCTCGCTTGCGCGACCAGGCCGGACTGTCTCCCCCATCACCGGGAAACTCCCCGGAAAAATCTTCGGAAAGGCCGTCGACGGATCGGCTGTTGGCAGGACGACTGGAGAGCTTTCGTTCGATCTCTGACCACGGCACCGGTGGATTGCGCCAACCCATAGGGCAGGCATGGTATCGAACACCTGTTCGATGCGCCAAACTTTGGCTCCCGTCGCAGGCTCACTGCCTGTTAGTTCCTACACTTAGGCCTACAATCAAATCTGTTCATACAGACGAAGTCCGGTTCGATTCCGGCACTGTCCCGCAACGGTAAACCAGCATCGCTGGAAGTCCGGTCGAGCTGCATGATCAAGCAACCAATATGACCCTCGAGGTAGGGGTTGGTTTGAGCGACAGTTCACTGTTGATTCGAGCGGCCAGAACCTTGAACACAGGAGAACATCCACATGAAACTCATCCGCCTTGTCACCCTTCTGCTCGTGGCAGCGCTGCTGGCTGCAGCCTGCGGAAGCAGCGAAGATTCGAGCGTTTCTCTCTCGGGCGAGGAAGCCGCAGAAGAAATAGCCGCCGAAGCTGAGGCCGAGGCGGACGCCGACGAAGCTGAAGAAGAAGCGGCGATGGAAGACGACGAAGCCATGGAGGAAGAGGCCGCAGAAGAAGCCATGGAGGATGAGGCCATGGAGGACGAGGCCGCAGCCGACGCTGGAACCCCGTCGGCAATTATCTCCCTCTCTCCATCATCGACCGAGATTCTCTTCGCCATCGGTGCCGGCGATCAGGTCATCGCCGTCGATTCGTTCTCGAACTACCCGGCCGAGGCCCCGACCACCGACCTTTCGGGCTTCGACCCCAACACTGAAGCCATCCTTGGCTTCGAACCTGATCTGGTAATCACCTCGGGCAGCACCGACGACTTCGTCGCCGCCATGGACGCCGCCGGCGTACCCGTCATGCAGCAATTCGCGGCCGTTAGCATCGACGACACCTACGCCCAGATCGAGCAGCTCGGCGCCGAGACCGGCCATGTCGCCGAAGCCGCCGAGCTTGTGCTGCAAATGCAGACCGATATCGACGAACTCACCGCCCAAGCAAGTGGCACCGGCACCTTCTACCACGAGCTTGACGACACCCTTTTCTCGGTCACCACCTCGACCTTTGTGGGCAACGTGTACTCGCTTGCCGGCCTCACCAACATTGCCGATGCTGCCGACCCCGACGGCGAGTTCTTCGGTTACCCGCAGTTGAGCGCCGAGTTCCTGGTCGATGCCGACCCCGACCTCATCTTCCTCGCCGACACCAAGTGCTGCGGCCAGAATGCGGCCACCGTTTCCGCCCGCCCGGGTTGGGATGCACTTACCGCCGTACAGGAGGGCCGCATCTTCGAACTCGACGATGACGTCGCCAGCCGCTGGGGTCCACGTGTTGTCGACTTCCTTCGGATCATCGTCGAAGCAACTGCCACGATTTCTTCGTAGGGCTGTTCTTCAGAGGTACAACTTCGTAGGCACAAACTTCATAGGTACGGTGGCTGATGCTCAGTGCACTCAGCTTTCTCACGATCTTTGGCAAGCCGAAGCTTCCCGATGAGCGCACTCTGGCCTGGTTTCCCGTGGTCGGCGCGCTCATCGGCTTGCAGTTGGCTACAACTTCGTGGCTTCTCAGCTATGGGGTTTCCTCGCGTCTACTCTCGGCCGGCTTGGTGGTGCTCGCCGATCTCATCATCACGGGAATGCTGCATTTCGATGGCTTTGCCGACTCGGCCGACGGTCTTCTCCCCCACCTCGATCGCCGGCGCCGACTCGAAGTTATGCGGTCGCCTGATGTCGGAGCCTTTGCCCTAACGCTCGTGCCGGTGGTGCTGTCGCTTCGCTGGTTCTCGATCATCAGCAACGCCGATGAATGGCTCATGTTCATCGGCATTTGGATGTTGAGCCGAACACTTATGGCCGCTGCTCCGGCGTTTCTTCCCTATGCCCACGACCAGGGAATCGTGACACCCTTTCTGGCGGGCGCTCGCAAATGGTTCATCGTGTGGTTCATCCCCTCGGCGATCCTCATGATCAGCGTCGACGCCCAGCGCGGACCGGTTGCGGTTGGGCTCGCCGTTCTCGCCGGCACTGCGGTGCTCGGCCTAGCACTGAAGAAGATCAACGGCTTCACCGGCGACGTCCTAGGCGCGTCGGCCGTAGTCGCAGAAACCGTCGCCCTAGTAATAATGGCCCGCTAAATCACCCAAAACAACCAAACAGAAACAAACAGGAACCAGCCAGGAACCAGGTGCCTGGAACCTCAGCGGCAAAAGGTTCCTGGCACTATTTCGCTGTTTGGTACCTGGCACTATTTCGCTGTTTGGTACCTGGCACCTTTTTGGTGGTTTGGTGCCAGGTACAAAAGTCCAAATGTGCGTTAGCGGCGCTTTCTTCTGGTGTTTTTGCGCTTTTCTTCTTTGCGTTCGCGCTGCTTTTGCTTTTCGGCCTGTTCTTCAAGTTCGGCGGCCATGATGGCAAAGCGGTCGAGACGACGAGCATCGACCTCGCCGGACTCGACCGCACTCTGTACGGCGCATCCCGGCTCGACACCGTGCGAACAGTCGTTGAACTTGCAGTGGTCGGCCAGGTCGACGATGTCACCAAACACCCGCTCCAACGCGTCCTCGGCATCCCAAAGACCAACCGCACGGATCCCCGGCGTGTCGACAAGAAGCGCTCCCGACTCGAGAAGCAACAGATCACGCGTGATGGTGGTGTGACGGCCTTTGGCATCGCCGCCGCGCACCTCGCCGGTCTCTTGGACCTCACTACCCAGTAGTGCGTTGACCAGCGTGGATTTCCCCGAGCCCGACTCGCCAAGCAATGCCGTGGTCGTTCCCGGCTTGAGCCACCGATCGAGTTTCTCGAGGCCGAGGCCGGTGGCCGAACTGGTGAGACACACCGGCACATCGGGGGCAACGGCCGCGATCACGCCGACCAACTCCGATGCCCCGCTACCGTCGTCGGAATCGACATCGGCTTTGGTGAGCACCACAACCGGCTCGGCACCGCTGTCCCAAGCAAGCACAAGAAATCGTTCAAGCCGACCGGCCCGAAGCGGCCGATCGAGGCCATGCACCAGAAACGCATGATCGATGTTGGCCGCCAATTCCTGCACAATGACCTGCTCAGAGGGGTCGCGGCGGGCAAGGGTGGACTCGCGAGGAATGATGGTGGCGATGACCGAACCGCTATCGGTCTCGCCAACGACGACCCAGTCGCCGGTTACCGGAGCAAGATCGTCCTGGGACCGCAACGAGTCCGATGCCACCCGTTCTCGACCCTCGGTGGTCACAACATCACATTCGCCCCGCTCAACCCGAACGATTCGCCCGGTTCGCAGCGGCGGCTCAGCAACCTGAAGCGCAATTTCGTGCGCAGCGGCTGCGGCAGACTCCCAGGCGGGCGAATATCCAAAGTCTGCGGCCGTTTCGCTCATTGAGGAACAGCCTTGCACTATTTGCGCCAAATGGCAGGTGACGATCAAGAAATCTCTTGGAACTCACAGCGATATCGGTACGTTACATACATATGGCACGTTCTCAGAACAACCAGAAATCTCCTGCCGCGCCGAAACCGCCGCTGCTGTACGCAGCCATTGCCGGCCTCCTCGGTGGAGCGATCGCGCTCGCCATTGGCGAGTTTCTCAGTGGTCTCAGCAGTGCAGTGCCCTCGATGGTCGTTTCGGCCGGAGACTGGGTCATCGATAGCGCCCCGGGAGCTGTCGAACGTTGGGCCATCGACACCTTGGGCACCGCAGACAAACCCGCACTGGTAGTTGGCACCATCATCATTACGCTTATCATCGGTGCGCTCACCGGGCAGCTCGCTCGACGCGACCATCGCTTCGCCGCCGCAGTGTTTGGTGTCTTTGGCTTGCTCGGCTGGTGGTTCCTGGCCCGCAACCCGCTTACCGACACCTCGGCAACCTGGCTGGTCGCATTCGTTGCAGCTGCCGGAGGCTACGCGGCATTTCGACTTCTCTACGCCGTCGCCCAGTTCAACGAGTCGAAGCTCGTCACCATGGAGCCTGGCGGGTCTGGAAAGACCGCCAAAACCGCTGACACCCCCACCAACCCATTCGCCACTCGCCGATCGTTCTTTGGCTGGGGTGGAGCCACGGCGCTCACCGCAGTTGCGCTCACCGGTCTTGGTCGCCAGCTGCGAGGTCGAGCCCGCGTCGACGAAGCCCGTGAAGCAATCGTTATCGATACCTCCACCGATGTGGCCACGGTAAGCGCCGACATCGAAACCTTCGACAACATCGATGGACTCGCCAGCTACGTCACCGACAGCACCGGTAACAACTTCTATCGCATCGATTCCGCCCTTACGATCCCCCAGGTCGACCCCAACAGCTGGTCGCTCAAGATCACCGGGCTGGTCGACAACCCGGTCGAGTTCACCCTGGCCGACATTCAGGCCATGGATCTTGAAGACCACATCGTCACCATCTCGTGTGTGTCCAACGAAGTTGGCGGCGGACTGGTTGGCAACGCTCTGTGGACCGGTGTACCGCTCACCAAGCTGCTCGAAATTGCTGGCGTCCAGACCGAAGCCACCCAGTTGGTCAGCCGCTCGGTCGACGGTTGGACCGCCGGTTTCCCACCCGAGATCCTCCAGGACGGCCGCACTGCTCTGCTGGCCATCGGCATGAACGGCGAGCCCCTTCCTGTGCGCCACGGTTTCCCGGCACGGCTCATCGTGGCCGGCATCTACGGATACGTCTCGGCCACCAAATGGGTGGAAGAGATCAACCTCACCACCTGGGAAGGCTTCGACGGCTACTGGATTCCCCGGGGCTGGTCGAAGAAGGGGCCAATCAAAACCCAATCCCGAATCGACGTCCCCCGCTCACGCACCGAGATCGCTTCTGGACCTCAACCAATCGCTGGTGTGGCCTGGGCACCGACTCGCGGCATCAGCCTGGTCGAGGTAAAAGTCGACGACGAACCATGGCAGGAAGCCACCCTGGCCGAGAGCGTCAGCGACGAAACCTGGGTCCAGTGGATGCTCGAGTGGGATGCGCCCGCGGGCGACCATGTGATCCAGGTACGCGCCACCGATGGCGATGGGGTCCTTCAGGCGGTCGGACCCAAGCGGGTCGACCCCGACGGCGCCGAGGGATGGCACATTATCCCCGTTCGAGTCACCGAGACTTGATTCCAGAAGACCTGACCCTCTCGGATAGGTTGCTCCGGCATGGGAGCACTCGACGGAATCCGTGTACTCGATGTTGGCCTGCTGGTGCAGGGGCCCCAAGCCGCGTTGACGATGAGCGACATGGGCGCCGACGTCATCAAGGTGGAATTGCCCGGAATGGGCGACCAGGGCCGTTGGCTTCCGGCATCGCTCGAGGATCCTCGGCCGCCATGGTTTGTTGGCTGTAACCGGGGCAAGCGTTCGATAACCCTCGACCTTCGCAAACCCGATGGGGCCGAAGCGTTCCTGAAACTCATCGAAACCTCCGATGTGGTGATCTCCAACTTCAAACCCGGCACCCTTGACGAATGGGGCGTCGGCTACGAACACGCGGCCGAGCGCAACCCTCGAATCGTTTATGGCATGGGAAGCACCTTGGGCTCCAAGGGGCCCTTCGCCGAGCGCGAGGGCGCGGACTTGGCCGGCCAGGCAGCGGGCGGGCTCATCAGCACCACGGGAATCGATGGCGGCGAGCCCACGCCGGTGGGCGCCACCATCGCTGACCATATGGGTGCTCAAAACCTCACGGCCGGAGTTCTTGCGGCCCTGTTCTCGCGCGAACGGAGCGGTGTAGGCCAAAAGGTCGAAGTATCGCTGTTCGGGAGTCAGATCTATGCGCAGGCGTCAGAGTTCACCGCCTATTTTCTCACCGGCGAAGTACCCGGACGCGCCAACTACGGACACCCAGTCATCAACGCCGCATACGGAATCCTGGCCACCAAGGACGGCTACATGGCGCTCGTCGGGGTCCCGCCATCGAACCGGGAGGCGTTCTACTCCGCGGTCGGCAAACCCGAACTCGCCGACGACGAACGGTTCCAGCCGTTGCTGTACACCGCCGAGGTGAAGCGCCAACTGTTCGACATACTCCGGCCAGTTTTTCTCGAGCGCACCAACGACGAATGGTCGAAGGCGCTCGGCGACGCCGGGTGTCGCTTCGCTCCGGTGAACGACTATGCCCAAGCCTCTGCCGACCCGCATGCTTGGGAGAACGGCTATCTCCAGATGGTCGAACACCCCGAATACGGCGAGATGCGCACCGTGGGAACACCCATCGCCATGTCGGGCACGCCGCTCGAACCAGGCAAAGTGGCTCCGGAACTTGGCATGAATACCGAAGAACTGCTTCTTGAAGTCGGCTACGACTGGGAACAAATCGGTGCGCTACGCGACGCCGGAGCAATTTGAGCTGGTAGACCGCAAGGGTGCGTGCCCTCGTTTTCACCCGACCGTCGACCCTCGAACTTCAAGAAATCGACGATCCGACCCCGCGCGACGGCGAGCTGATTCTTCACGTTGAAGCCACCGGCATCGGCGGCGGCGAGGTCTACCAACTCCATCACCCGGGCCAGCGCGCCTTCCCGAGTGTTATGGGCCACGGCATTGCGGGTGTACTCACCGATAAACGACGGGTGGCTGTCGACCCCGTGACGTCGTGTGGAACGTGTTCCGCATGCAACGACGGACGACGCCAACACTGCGGAACGCGTCGGATTATCGGCATCCACTCCAACGGCGGATTCGCTCAACAGTGCGTGGTGCCGGCCGCCAATTGTTATGAGCTTCCCGACGACCTCACGTGGGAACAGGCCATGTTCGTCGAGCCGTTCGCCAACGCGGTTCACGCCTGGAACGTGGGCAATGCCACCGCCGATATGCGAATCGGCGTGATCGGCGTTGGTGCTATTGGACTCGGGGTGGTTGCCCAGGCTGCGGCCGCAGGCGCCACGGTTATCGATATCGCAGAGAGCGCCGAAAGTCGAAGCGCAGCCGCGGTTGAGCTTGGTGCCACCGCTGCGCTCGATGCGCTTCCGGCCGACGCGTCCTACGACATCGTGTTCGACGCGGTCGGCACCCCCAAAGCCCGCGAACAGGCGGTGGGGGCAACCGCAAACGGCGGCACGGTGGTTCTTCTTGGTCTTGAGAGCGAAACCCCCGGTTTTGATGCCACCGAGGTGGTGCGCCGAGAACTCTGCCTTCAAGCGTCCTATGTGTATCTGCCCCACGAGTTCGAGGCTGCCATTGCGCTCGCTGCCGCGACGGCGCCCGAGTGGATCAAGAGTTACGCCCTCGACGAGGTGCAAGACATCGTCGATGACTTTTCGATCGGCGACTACACCGTGATCCGAGCAGCACTCAGACCACAGCGCTAACGCCGACCTCGTTATCTCCAGCTAGTTGACGGTAACCAGAGCCTGCGGGTAATCGATCAGCACCTGGCCGACGCTGTCGACCGTGCGCGCCCGCAGGAACCATAGACCGGGCGGAAGGTCGATCGACGTGTAGCTCCAGTCGGTGAACACACCGCCGGGGTTGGTCGCAAAGGCTTCGATCCACTGCGGAGTTCCGATCGTGCCATCCTTACGGGGCCCGACGAACTGGTCGTTCTTGCGAATGAGCACTTCAACCCGTTGCACGCTGACGTCATCGAATGCTCGACCGCCTGCGCTGATGGTACCGGTGAAGGTGTCGCCAGCGACCGGCGAGTTCATCTCGATAGTGGGTTCGGCGTCGTTCGGGTACACCACGCTGGTCGAGAACGCGCCGCTGAGCGATGGGTCGTATTGGCCAACCCCATCGACCGCGTAGGTGAAAATCCGGTAGGTACCGTCGGGCACCGTGATGTCGAGCCTGAAGTTGGTCGATGGACCGCCCGGGTTATCGAGGATCGATTCGACCAGCTCGAACCGACCGAACAGGCCGTCGCTGTGGAGCCATTCGCGTTCGATCACGTCGTAGACCGCCACATCGACTCGGGCCACGCCGTTGTCGTCGGTTGCCGATCCGGTGATGGCGATGTCGTTTCCGGTGAATCCCTGCTCGTAGCGAGCGGGAGTGGTCAACACGGTGTCAGGGCGTTCGTCGCCCGGGATGGACTTATCGATCACAATCTTCGGACGGTCTGGGCTGGGGGTTACCTGGCCGGCGATGTCCTCGGCGTACGCGACGATGCGGTAGTTGCCCACTGGCAGGTCGTCGACGGTGAGCGACCACGTGGTCGAGGTTGCGCCCTGATCGTCCACCGGCACCCAGATGAAGCCGGCATTTCCGAAGAAGCCGTTCTGGGTGGGACCTTGGCGGGTCACGACATTGGTGACAAGCACGCGAACCCGCTTCACACCGCTGTCGTCACTGGCTGTACCGGTGATAGTTAGGGGCCCGGGGGCCTCGACCAGGGTTGCATCGGGCGAGGTTATTTGGGCCGAGGGAAGCTCGTCGTTCGGGAACACCGACAGCGTGAAACGGGCGGCACTGGGGTCGCTGACGCCATCGACGTCGGCGGCGTTGGCGATAATCCGCCAGCGACCGTCGGGAACCGTGACCGTATGGGTCCAGTTGGTCTCGAGCGCGTTGGGTGCCGAAAGTTGGGCCTGCGTTGAGTAGAACTGCTCGTTGGTGGTGCCGTTGGCCTGGAGCCAGGTTTTGGAATCCAGGTTGTAGAGGCTCACCCCGACCGAAGCGACACCTTGTTCGTCGGTCGCGTTACCGGTCACCGTGATGGTGCTGCCGACGACCTCGGGAACCCCGACGATGTTGGTCTCTGGCGGAAGCTGGGCGAACGCCTTGGTCTCAAACTTCAGGGTTGCGGCAGAGTCGTCGCGCACACCGTTGCTGTCGACGCTGCGGGCTCGCACGCGATAGTTACCGATTGGCAGCGTGGCGGTGCTCGACCAGTCGGTGCTTTGTTCACCCGGGTCGTCAACACTCACCGCAGCTCGGGCAAAGCCATCCTGGAGTTCACCATCGGCGTTGAGCCATTGACGGGTTTGAACGTTCTGCACAGTGAGGATCACGTCGGAAACGTCATCACCGGCGGTCGCAACACCGGCGAAGGTGACCGGCTCGAGCACATCGATAACCTCGGCGTCGCGTGGCGAGGTGAGGAAGGTTTCGGGGGCGCCGCCAACGGTGGCCGCCGAGTCGAGGTCAAAGAATCCGTGGCGGCCAATATCGGCACCGCCGATGAGCGCACCGTCGTGGCCCACGAGCAGGCCTCGTTCGGTTACCCGCACGGCGGTGACGCCGTGGAAGCCGTTTGCGCCCGGGCTCCAGTTCATCGACTTTCCGGTACCGGGGTCGAGCGCACCAAGCTGTTCGCGGCGTACGACCTCGTCACCCAGCACTGCTGGGCCGAGTCCCTGACCGAAGCCGTAGTTGACGTCGGGATCGCCGGGGAACGGGTTGGTCGAACCGGGGGCTTCTTGGTACTGGAAATGGCCGCCCACGTACACGGCGGTGTCACTAACGTCGACGGAGTAGATGCTGTCGAAGTG